>DATJKO010000131.1:0-2657 GCA_035491355.1 Pyrinomonadaceae bacterium | reverse complement strand
CTCAGTCTGCGCCACCGCATCGTCGACCGAAACAAACAGCCCGCCATCGCTAAAACTATCCGGCGTAACATTCAAAATGCCCATGATGAGCGTTCGCTCACCAATGGGCATTTCGAAGTTCCTGACTTTCCAGACCAACGTACTAGGCCGGCGCTGGATTCCCGCCGGTTATCGGCGGCAGCAGCGGCTTCTGGACGGGTTTCGCGGACGGCTCTTTGAGTTGTGGACGATCCGAGTCGCCACCATCGGAAACCGGCGGATTCTCATCGAGCGGCAAGCCGGCGACGATCCGTCGAATCTCGACGCCGTCGAGCGACTCACGCTCCAGCAGGCATTCAGCCAACCGGATCATCGTGTCGCGATTCTCTTCGATGATCGCTTTCGCACGTTCAAACTGCGCGGTGACGATCTTCTTTACTTGCTCGTCAATCTTGATCGCAGTGTCTTCCGAGAAATCGCGATGCTGCGCGATCTCGCGTCCGAGGAAGATTTGCTCTTCCTTCTTACCGAAGGTGAGCGGTCCCATCTCGGACATGCCGTACTCGCAAACCATCGCGCGCGCGAGTTCGGTCGCACGTTCGATGTCGTTTGACGCGCCCGTGGTGATGCCGCCGAGGAAGATCTGTTCGGCGATGCGTCCGCCCATCAGGATTGCGATCTGGCCCAGCAGGTAATCCTGACTGTAGTTGTGCCGATCGCCTTCGGGAAGTTGTTGCGTCACACCCAGCGCCATACCGCGCGGAATGATCGTGACCTTGTGAACCGGATCCGCATTTGGCACTTTCAGACCAACGAGCGTATGACCCGCTTCATGGTATGCAGTGACGCGCTTCTCCTCGTTCGAGATCACCATGCTCTTGCGCTCGGCGCCCATGAGCACTTTGTCTTTCGCCAATTCGAAGTCACCCATGGCGACGAGCTTCTTGTTGTAGCGCGCGGCATTGAGTGCCGCTTCGTTGACGAGGTTGGCAAGGTCCGCGCCGGTGAATCCAGGTGTCCCGCGGGCAATTACCGAGATGTCGACGTCTTCGCCGAGCGGAATCTTGCGCGTGTGAACTTTCAGAATGCCTTCGCGTCCACGAACGTCAGGTCTTGAGACGACCACCCGTCGATCAAATCGCCCGGGTCTTAGCAACGCCGGATCCAGGACGTCGGGACGGTTGGTGGAGGCGATCAGGATGACGCCATCGTTCGACTCGAAGCCATCCATTTCGACCAGTAACTGGTTCAACGTTTGTTCGCGCTCATCGTGTCCGCCGCCGAGGCCTGCGCCACGGTGACGGCCGACGGCGTCGATTTCGTCGATGAAGATGATGCACGGCGCGTTCTTCTTGCCCTGCTCAAACAGGTCGCGTACACGAGAGGCACCGACGCCGACAAACATCTCGACGAAGTCGGAACCCGAAATCGAGAAGAACGGAACGTTTGCCTCACCAGCAATCGCGCGGGCCAGCAACGTTTTGCCGGTTCCCGGCGGTCCCATCATCAAAACACCCTTGGGAATGCGGCCGCCGAGTTTCTGAAACTTCTGCGGCTCCTTCAGGAATTCGATGATTTCCTGAAGCTCTTCTTTCGCTTCCTCAACGCCGGCGACATCCTTGAACGTCACACGTTTCTGCTGGTTGTTGAGGAGCTTGGCCCTCGACTTACCAAATGAAAGCGCCTTGTTTCCGCCAGACTGCATCTGGCGCAACATGAAGATCCAAATCGCGATAATGAACAACAACGGCGCCCACGTTATCAGCATCGGCCAGATGTAACTGCTGCCCGACTCTTCCTGGACCTTTGGTACGCGGGCACGACCGTCGACCACTTCACGGGCTGCTTTCAGCAGGTCGTTCTTGGCGGGATCGTTTGATAAGGCGACTCGATATTCGTTGTTACTATTATCAATGGCGACAGTTTCGGCCTGCTTAACCGTCAGTTCTTTTAACTGCCGGGCCTGGATCATTTGATCGATCCGGGTCAGGTCCACGGTTGTAAAGTTATTGCCCCGGGGATTGACAAGCTTGTAGAGCAGAACTGCGCCCGCAATTATTAGAAGCCAAAATACAATCTGTCTTGCTGTAGAACTCAAATTCATCAACGCCTCCGACGGCGATAATACCTTATCGAGCCGTCCTTTGTCGCTGTCCAGCCTGAGCGGGACCGCATGGAATCAACTGCTTAGATACAAAACCGGTCTCCCGCGTTCGACTATAGTTTCTGGCCGCCCCTTTTTCAATTACTTTCAACCACGGATCTAACGGATTTCCCGCTTAATCCGTGTTCTCGAACGCCAATCGGTTCCTCTTCCTGCTAACGCGTGATCCGCCGGGCAATTCCACCACTCGGCCGCCCGTCGTTCCTTCCAACAGCCTCTCCACCGCGGTCAAGTGAACCATTTCCAGCCGCCTGCTACTCCCGCGTGCTTCAGCAATCCACTGCCGCAATGCCCGGCGGCGCAGTGCCGGTGGAGCCGCCGCCAGCACCTTTACGTCCAAAACCGGCGTGTCGGTTTCGTCTTCAAGCTGATCTAACACCGCCGCCCGCTTCAATAGTGCATCCGAATCGTTGAGCAACACAGCCGAATCTTCGCGGAGTTGCGAGGCGGTGCGGGAAATCGCTTCGACGATCTTGTTGTTGAACGACTGCATCAGCGGCAACAATTGCTGGCG
>DATJKO010000130.1:0-4298 GCA_035491355.1 Pyrinomonadaceae bacterium | reverse complement strand
GAGTCGAGCGCGCTCATGAGAAAGAGCCCGGGCATACCCATGCGCAGGAACATACGCAGCACAAAGCTGGTAGTGGAGAGAAGAAGTATTTTTGGCAACCCGCGAAGCTCCGGTGCGCTATCGCATGCCGATTAGTCGTGTCGGCTCAGGGGGGTTGGGATCGGTGATCGGCAACGGCGTGTCAGGTTCGCGCACGGGCACTGTCGGTTGCGGATCCGCATCGGGGGGCAAGGGGATCGGAGCGGGGTTCGGTTTCTGTGGTTCAGACGGATCGTGTGGTGTGACAGGCGGTATTTCCGGTTTCTCGATCGAATCGGTCTTCTCTGCGGCACTCCGCGTTATCTCGGCGTGCGCTGCGGTTAAAGGCTTTTTCAACGCAGAGACGCTGAGATCACGCCGAGGATGCAGAGAAGACAATGTTTTAGAAATGCTGCTTGTGCAGAGCGTAGTTGAGTTGAGCAACAATGTTCCCCCTGGTTCGAAACGTAAGTTTTAGTTGGGTCGCAGGACGTTGACGTTTTCGACCACTCGTCCAGCGTTGATACCCGGCCTGACCGCTGACGGCGTACGCGGATTCAGCAGTCCCTGAACAATCTGGAGTCGAGTCATGATTCTCGGTTCCGTCAATTGAAACCGTCCGGCGAGCACCTCAGCACGCTCGCAGTCGGTGAGCGCGAGTGTAGCGAGTTCCTGACCGAAGCGACTCACCATATTCGTGAGTGCGCTGCCACCTTGCATCGTCATTTCGCCGTCGCGAAACATGTTCATCTCGAACCCGTTCAAGACGGCTGCGGCCGACAGCAGCTCGTTGATTTGGCCGATTGCCGGTTCGAGCACTTCGAAACTGCGCTGAGCATCCAGCGAGGCAAACGCCCGCGCGACTCGCAACTGTTGATTGAACTCTTCGTAATTCGTGGCGCGTCGACTGGTCAATTGCTTTGCATCGTCTAGTAGTTGAATGGCTAGTTTCTGATTGGTCTTCTGCGCATCGCCGGCCAGTTGCAGCAGCATCTCGATCTTCTCGCCATCCGATGCCAAACGACTGACGGACTGCCGGATCTGTTCAAACTTGACGCTGTCGCCCTTCATTGTCAGTTCGCGAAACTCGACGCGCTGTAGGACCTGATCGCGCGTATTGGCGGGCAGATGGTCCGTGGCAATCTGGCGGGCGCGATCCGTGTTTCCTTCGTCGAGTGCGCGGTAAGCTGCCTGCTGATACAGCCGTGGCTGCATTTGTGGCGGAGCTGTCGCCGCCGCCTGCAGGAGCGAATCTGCGGTTGGATTTGCCTGAGGGACAAATGCCTGTTGGCCCATGTTCGCCAGGTTTCCGACGCCCATTTCAGTAAGCTTCTGTCGCACTGCCTGGGCTTTCGCCGGAAGCTGCTGTTCGATAACCGGCATCGCGATCATGATGCTGGCGAGCAGCCGTCGCGCGTTGATCTGTTCGATTTGCGCTTCGGTTGGCGCGTTCGGTCTGCTTATGATCGGCGCTTGTCCCCCCTGGACAGCGACGCGTCCGCGTTGTGGGCCGGTGGCGGTCGTGGCGGCACGTTGAGTCGCATTCTGCGCGGGTGGCTGAACTTTTAAGGCCGCATCGATCACACTGGACAACAAGTCGACGTAAGCGGATTGATCGAGAACTGGCGCGCGACCACCGGCATAGGTAAGCGTCGAGAATGGCTTATCCGTCGGCGGTTGACGAATGCCGACGTTCAACAGCGATTGGGCCAGAGTCGCGGCCTCGTTGTTGGCCAGGATGTTTGCGGCTTGAATCCGTTTGACGGTCTTGTCAGCCAGTTTGGCGCCCGCTTCCGGATCCTGCTTCGTCAACTGGGAGATCACTTCCGCCAGGGTCCGCGGAAACTGGCCCTTCTCCATCATCTGTTCAGCATTCTGCGCTGCGAGTTTGGGGTCGAGCGACGCGATACGGCCGAGGAGCATTTGTTCGAGACTCTCTTCCGAGTCGACTGGCTGGCGCGGGTTGCGCATGTCGTTGTTGTTAGTTTGCGCGACCGGAACGGCAGGTTTGGTTGTGGCAAGTAACTGATATGCGAGTTGCGCATCGTGCTTCGCGGCGGCGAGCACTAATTCCTGCCGCATTTGAAACGCACGCCTGTCCTGGTTTCCATCGCGCCGGCTCCCGGTGCCTGGCTGCTGGTTGCGACCAATTTCGGCAACGCCTTCGGCAGCCATCGCGAACAGCGCGCGCGCGCGGTTCTGGTTCTTGTCCCACAGTGCGTCCGCCGCGTTGATCTGCACGCGGACACGGTTCTCGGATAACCGCAGCGACTGCGCCTCATCAATGACCTGATCCAGCAGACGGAAAGCGTTCTTCTCGCGCTCCGCTTTCACTTTCTCTGCCTCTTCCGCGCTTGGTTGTTCTGTGGCAGGTTTGTCCTGCGCGAGCGCAGACGACTCAGCGACGTAAAACATCGCTAAGGCCAGGGTTAGGATGATCAGTCTCTTCATTGGGCGTTACCTCGTGTGGTCAAGTGACCGGAATCTTAACATGCGCACCCGAGAGTCGTGGAACCACTAACCCCGGATTCGCGTTTGGCTATTGGCAAGCTATAATCCGCGAGTTTCCGAACGATTCGTTCAGGTTTTACTAAGAGATGAAAACCACCTTAATAGTTGCAATCACGATTTTGTTGTGTGGAACAGCCGTCGTTGCCCAGGAGCAACAACAGAAACAAGCCGAACCGGAACACAAGCTGATCGAGTTTCAGATGGCGCTGATGAAGCGCGGTCCGAAGTGGCCCATATCGCTTGACCAGGGTGAGCTGCAAAAGAAGCATCACGAGTACATCCAGTCGATGCTTGAATCAGGCAAGATGATGATTGCCGGCGGCGTTAAGGACGACAACGAACTCGTCGCCGTCTATATCTTCCGTACCAAGTCGGCGGACGAAGCGCGCGAGTGGCTCAAGAACGATCCCGGCGTAGTTGCGGAGCATCTCGTTCCGGAGTTGCATCCGTGGTGGTCTGAAGACGTGATGAAGAAAACCACCACGCCGACGAAACTCACGACCGCGTATCTCGCTTTTCTGACGCGCGGCGACAAATGGACCGCGGAGAAGACACCGGAAACTGAAGCTATTCAAAAAGCGCACCTCGCAAACATCCAAAAGCTCGCGGACATGAAGAAGCTCGTCGTCGCCGGACCATTCGGCGACAACGGCAAGTTGCGCGGGATCTTCGTTTTCAAAGTCGAAACTATCGACGAAGCACGTGCGCTCGCGGCGACGGATCCCGCGGTGCAAGCGGGACGATTAGCGCTTCAAATCCATCCGTGGGTAGTGTCCGACGGAATTTTGCCTTGACGACTTAAGAGCGTCTTTGGTTTCCTGAGTGGAGGTTGACGCCGCCATGTATTGCCCATCCTGCGGTTCTGAAGAACGACAACTGAGCCAATTCTGCCGCGCCTGCGGCACGGACCTGCGGGTGGTGCGAAATTCGCTCGAACGTCCCGATGCGATAACGGCGTCTGCCATTTCGGCACGCGAACAGATCGGGATGGCAGTGGCGGACAAGATTCGGCAAATGTCATCTGCGAAGGATCTTGAAAGAGTCGCGGAAGACGTGTTGCCGTCGTTCGAGAAGTTTCTCGAGTCTCCGGAAGAGAAACGGTTGCGCCGGATCCGGAATGGCATCATCACTGCGGCGGTCGGTTTAGGAGGCGGTTTGGCGGTTACTCTCATGGCGCTGGACAAGGTCGATTTGTTGCCTCTGGTACTGCCGTGGTTAATCACATTTTTCGTCGGCCTCGGAGTAATTGTGAATGGATTGCTTTTTACTCTGTCGCGCAAGGAACTGCCCGGCAATGCTGCTGACGCCCTGTCGCAGCGGGCATTGGATATGAATCGCGTCGTATTCGAGGCGCCGCCCGCTCGGACCAACGAACTGGCTCCCGGCGCGCAACCTCCGGCGTCTATCACCGAACACACCACTCACCACCTGACGACCAGCAAAACTTAGGAGCTGATAAATGGCCGTAGATCTGGTGGGAGGATGCCGCGTGTCAGTAATGCGCGAGGGCACTCCCGATGTTGTAGGTTCACTTTCGATTTGGAACCGAGTAGGGAAGGCGACGGGCGCAAAGGCGATTTCGCTTCGGCTGTTGGAGTTTGGCGTGGGGTTGTCGCCGGGATTGCGCAATCAGGAATCGGACGAGGTCTTGTACGTGCTCGAGGATCTCGATAATCCGTCTTTGCCGAAACGTTGTACGGTGTTCATTGACGGGCGACCGCATCGAGTGCAGGCGCAGACCGGGATCTATTTACGTCCGGGACAGACAC
>DATJKO010000129.1:0-6365 GCA_035491355.1 Pyrinomonadaceae bacterium | reverse complement strand
GATCGAGCCGCAGCAGCGCGAGGTCGGTCAGGTCGTCCTGGGTGAGTGGTTCGCCACGCAGGTGCGTGTGAACGCAGCGCAGGCCGCGAAAGCGACCCGAAGCGACGCGCACGCGTTTGAAGTCCGGAAGCTCGATGCCTTTATTGTCGCCGACCATCACGTATTGAACATGGCCCTTGCGATCGATGAGCGCGCCGATCTGCCGGCGTGTTTCGTGCGAGAGTTCGCTCAACTGCCGCGCGAATTCAGGTGTCACAATTTGATTGGGAGGTATGCGCCGGGTGTACAGCTTTTCGATGCGCCGCAACTGATTTGGTTTTAATCCGAGGGTGTTCCCTAGAACGCTGGTAATGGCTTTTTCCTTCCTATCCCGGGGGCGAATTATAACATAGCGGACGGCAAGGCAGAGCCATGCCGCACATCAGGCGGCGGAGCCGATCCGTAACAGATCGCCTTGTCCGAACGTGGGTGTTCTTGTTGAGTCACGCGTGTGCATCGTATGATGAACGGTTTTTATGGGTAACGCAGGCAGAATCAGGAAGATAGACCCGCCTTACGCGATTGCGGGCGGCGAGATCATGATCGAGTGCGCGGGGTTTGACACGAGCGATGCGGCGCTGTGCGCCGTTCTCGTCGACGACCAGACCGCGCCAATCGTCGCGCTTGGGCCAAATCGCGTGCTCGCCGTCATTCCCGAAACAAAAGGCGGCGAGGTCGAAGTGCGATTGCAGAACGGCGATCAACTGAGTGCACCCGCGCACATAAGTGTCGGCAGAAAACTCGCGAGTGATCTGCATCCGGTCGCGAATCCGGCTTTCGATCCGGACGATGGCGCGTTGTTCGTAACGCGTTCCGGATCGCGTGGCGAAGAGTTGCCGGTAACGCTGTTTCGCATCGACATCAGCGGCGAGGTGGCTGAGTATTCCGGCGACATTCCTAACCCGACCGGAATCGCGTTCGGACCCGACGGCGCGATGTATGTGACGAGCCGTCTCGAAGGTGTTGTTTACAAGGTAACGCCGTTCAAAGAAGCGATCACATTTGCGAGGAACCTGGGCATCGCGACGGGCGTAGCATTCGATGAGAATGGCGTAATGTACGTGGGCGATCGGACCGGGACGATCTTCAAAGTAAACGGCATTGGAGAAGAACGGGCGTGGACGCAGATCGAGCCTTCTGTTTCTGCTTTTCACCTGGCGTTTGGGCCGGATGATTCGCTCTACGTTTCCGGGCCGACGGTTACGAGCTACGACTGCATCTGGCGAATCGATCGCGACGGCGAAGTCGAGGTTTTTTTCAAAGGTCTCGGACGCCCGCAGGGGCTCGCGTTTGATACGGATGGAAATCTGTACGTCGCCGCTTCGTTCCGGGGCCGGCGCGGCATTGTCCGCATCTCGCCGGATGGTGAAGACGCGGATCTAGTCGTGGCCGGAGTTAATCTGATCGGACTGGCATTTAGTGCGAGCGGCGAAATGGCAGTGGTCTCGATCGATTCGGTTTACAGTGTCCCGATGCAGGTAAGAGGGACACTTTTGTTGGGCTAACTGGAACTTGTCAATGGTTTTGACACCCATTGAGCGGAATGCTAAGTTGACCGCTCTGTCGCCCTGCAACTTGATTGAACGAGTAATTCCTTGAGTCCAGAACAACTCATTCCCCATCTGGTGATTTACATGGTGGTGCTGCTGCTAGCGATCTCAGCGCACGAGGCAGCGCACGCCTGGATGTCTTACAAGTTTGGCGACGATACGGCCCGGCTGTTGGGGCGCGTTACGCTCAACCCTGTCGCGCACATCGATCCGATCGGCACGCTGCTGATTCCGATCGTCATGTTTATCTTCAGTGCCACCGGAGTCGGGATCCCACTGATCGGCTGGGGCAAGCCGACGCCGGTGAATCCACTGCGTTGGCGCAACAAGGATCTCGCGAACGTGATGGTCTCACTCGCCGGGATCATGGCGAACCTGTTCATCGCGGCAATCGCGTTTACGATACTGAAGATCATCCTCATGAACCGTGCTGATCAAACTGTCAGCGAACCAGTGATGCTGTTGCTGGACAACTTGCTCATCATGAATGTCTCGCTCGCGGTCTTTAACCTGCTGCCGTTTCCTCCGCTTGATGGCAGCAAGGTGCTGGAGACGTTTTTGCCGGCGAGTATGCAACCCGTGCTGGATGTGCTGGAGCAGTATGGTTACATCATCATGATGGTGTTGATTTATGTGGGACTCATTCGCGCGATCATCCGGCCTGTAATGTATTTCGTTTACTACCTACTCTACCTGGGGGTTTAGCAGCGGCCATTTCCACTGCGCGCATTGCCGAGAACATGACCAAGCGAATCTTTAGTGGTGCTCAACCGACCGGCAATGTGCATCTCGGTAACTACCTTGGTGCGCTAAAGAACTGGGTCGCACTGCAACACGAATACGAGAGCTTCTTCTGCATCGTCAATCTCCACGCGCTCACGGTGCCGCAAGATCCGAAACTGCTATTGGAGAAGACGCGCGACCTCGCCAGGATCTACCTCGCCGTGGGGATCGATCCAGACGTGTCGACGATCTTCATTCAATCGGACGTCCCTGAGCACACGCAGCTCACGTGGGTGCTGAACGGCGTGGCGCGACAGGGCGAACTCGAGCGTATGACGCAGTTCAAAGAGAAGGCTAAAAAGCAGCAGGAGAACGTCAGCGTCGGACTATTTGATTATCCAGTGTTGATGGCCGCCGACATTCTGCTTTATCACACCGACCTCGTGCCGGTCGGCGACGATCAAAAACAGCATCTCGAACTCACTCGCGATCTGGCGATCAGGTTTAACCGCGATTATGGCGAGACGTTCAAAGTCCCTGAGCCTTACATACCGAAGGTCGGTGCGCGCATCATGTCGTTGTCCGATCCGCTGAAAAAGATGTCGAAGTCTGATGACGATCCGAATGGCTGTGTGCTGTTGATGGACGACGCCGACACAGTCCTGCGCAAGTTCAAACGAGCAGTCACTGATTCGGGCACTGAGATTCGTTTCGATGAATCGCGCCCGGCAATCAACAACCTACTCGAGATCTATCACCTGATCACGGGTAAGTCGCAGGCAGAAGTCGAGGAGCACTTTGCAGGCAAGGGCTACGCGCAACTCAAAGGAGATCTGGCTGAAGTCACGATCGAGTTTCTGCGGCCTTTTCAGCAGCAAGTGGAAGAGATAACTGACGAACGTCTGGATGGCTTACTGCAACAGGGGCGCGAAAAGGCCAGCAAGATCGCCGGCGCGACACTCGCACAGGTCTATCAGCGAATCGGTATTTCGCGTTAACGAATGAACGAAGAAACGCCAGAAGCGGTCGTGGAAATAGTCGCGCAACAACCGGCTGCGGCGGACGATCAGCCCACTCCGATCAATGTCGCCGGCGCGACGCCGCACATTGTTTCCGACGACGTCACTGACGATCTCAAGATCCTGCTCGGCGAGTTTGAAGGTCCACTCGATCTCCTCTTGCATCTGATCCGCCAGGAGCAAGTCAGCATTTACGACATTCCCATCGCGCGAATCACTGACGAATACCTGCGTTACCTTCGCGTCATGCAGGAGATGGACATCGCAGTTGCCGGCGACTTTCTGGTGATGGCAGCGACGTTGATCGAGTTGAAGACGAAGATGTTGCTGCCGCGCGATCCTTCCGCCGTGCCGGAGGAGGAAGACGACCCGCGCACCGATCTCGTCAATCAGATACTTGAGTACCAGAAATACAAAGCAGCGGCGCAAATGCTCTGGTCGCGCGCGACTGTCGAACAGGCCGTTTTCAAACGCGCTGAGTTGGAAACTGACAAGAATAACCCGGAAGTCGCGGTTGGTCTTTTCGATCTGCTCAAGGTGTTTCAGGACATTCTGGCGCGACACAAAGAAGAAGTGTTGATGGAGATCGAGCGTGAAGAAGTCTCGATGGCCGAGATGCTCGAACGCTTGCGCAACATGGTGCTGTCCAGCGGCGAGCTCAACCTGCGCATCTTTTTCGAACGCGCGCGATCGCGGCGCGAACTCGTGCTCGCTTTCCTTTCGGTGCTGGAGCTCGTGCGCACCACCGAAGTGAAGCTGTTTCAGCGTGAGACTTTCGGAGATATCATTGCCCGTGTGACAGGCTAAACAAGATGGCGACTGAAGAATAGAACGTTGTTACTCCAGCCGTGGACGACGAAGCGGCACTGAACGAAGAAGCGAGTCGTGAACTCGCGGCTCTGGTTGCGGAAGAAGAGTCGGCCGCGGCAATGGACGCGGAGACTCCCGATGATGGTCCACTCGCCTCGCCGCAATCGCAGGCGGAACGCGCCGCGGTAATCGAGGCGTTGATCTACGTCTCCGAGGATCCGCTGAGTGCGAAGATCATTGCTGACGTGTTGAAGGAAGACAAAGACGTCATCAATCAAACCCTTAACGCACTAGCTGAAGAGTTCAACGCTCGCAGCGGCGGGTTGCAACTGCGCGAGGTTGCCGGCGGGTGGCAGTTTGCGACGCGGCCTGAGTATCACGAACACGTCCGTGCGTTTCTGAAGACGCGCCCGAGTGCAAAGCTCTCGATCGCTTCGCTCGAAACGTTGGCCGTGATCGCGTATCGACAACCGGTGACCGTGCCCGAGATCCTCGAGATTCGCGGCGTACAATCGCCGTCCGCCATCAAGACCCTGCTCGATAAGAAACTGATCGTCGCGAAAGGCCGCAAAGAGACAGTGGGACGGCCGATGATGTACGGAACGTCGAAGGAGTTTCTGCTTCAGTTCGGGTTGAAAGATCTCTCCGAGTTGCCCAGCGTTGAAGACTTCCACGATCTAAGCGGCGGATCTTGAAGAACAATTTCCCGCAAAGGCGCAACGGCGAAAGACGCAAAAAGCCCAAAAGCGTAAAGGCAGGAAGAAAGTGTCCAAAGCCAGAGACGTTCAGTCCCAATCCTCCTTTGCGTCTTTGCGCCTTTGCGGGAGAATCTTCCCTAACTGAAGCATGGAACAGCGACTACAAAAACTGATCGCGGCCGCGGGAGTGGCCTCACGCCGGCATGCTGAAGAACTCATCACCGCCGGTCGTGTCACCGTCAACGGAGAGGTCATCAAGGAACTCGGCACCAAGGCCGATCCCGAGAGAGACCACATCAAAGTAAACGGCAAGCTGATCAATCCCCTACTCAAGGGACGCGAAAAAGTTTACGTACTGCTCAACAAGCCGAAAGGCTATCTCACGAGCGTTTCCGATCCGGAAGATCGTCCGCTCGTGACGGAGTTGTTGCCGCGTTCGCTCGGACGTCTCTACCCGGTCGGCCGCCTCGACTTCAACACCGAAGGTCTCCTGATACTCACCAACGACGGCGACTTTACGAACTTCATCACCTCAGCACGCAACCGAGTCGACAAGGTTTACGAAGCCAAGGTCAAAGGCGTGCCGCCCGACGGCGCAATCGAAAGACTGCGACGCGGTGTGACGCTCGAAGACGGCACACGCACCGCACCCGCGAAGATCACCAAGCTCGACGAAACCAAAACAAACGCGTGGTACGAAGTGTTGCTCCACCAGGGACGCAATCAACAAGTGCGACGCATGTTTGAATTGATCGGTCATTCTGTGTTGAAGTTGAGACGCGTACGGATCGGCCCCCTGACGGACGACGGCCTGAAGCCGGGTTACTGGCGGTTAATGTCTCCGGCGGAGGTAGCGCGGTTGATGAAGCCGCCGCAATCACCAAAGTCGCCGTCGAAGTCGCGGAGGCCTTCGTCGAAGTCGTCGAAGTCGTCGAAGCCGCAGGAGAAGAGAAAACGGGTGTAACAGATGCAATTTGAGTTAACCGAAGAGCAGCAGCAGATCAAGATGAGCGTGCGCGAGTTCGCCGAATCGGAGATCGCGCCTCATGTAATGGAATGGGACGAGTCGCAGCACTTTCCAGTCGAGTTACAACCAAAGCTCGCCGAGCTGGGGTTGATGGGTGTCATCTTTCCGGAAGAGTACGGCGGCGCGGGTATGGGGTACGTTGAGTACGCGACGATCATCGAGGAGCTCTCGCGCGTTGATGGGTCGGTTGGTATTTCGGTCGCCGCGCACAATTCGCTCTGCTCGAATCACATCTATAAGCACGGCTCGGAAGAGCAACGCCAAAAGTACCTGGTGCCGCTCGCGACTGGGAAACACCTTGGCGCCTGGGGACTGACCGAACCGAGTGCCGGCTCCGACGCGTCAGGTACGAAGTCGACGGCCGTGCGATCCGACGGCGGCTGGATCGTAAACGGTTCGAAGAACTTCATCACGCACGCCATTCACGGTGACACCTGCGTCGCGATGGCCGTTACCGACAAGAGTAAACGCAGCAAGGGAATCTCCGCGTTCATCTTCG
>DATJKO010000128.1:0-2196 GCA_035491355.1 Pyrinomonadaceae bacterium | reverse complement strand
ATCGCTTCCGCGAAAACCCTGAGCAATTCCTGCAGAAATCGGCGCTCCCTCAAGCGACGATCCAGATTCAACAGCGACAGGCGAAGACGCAGCCGGGTCAGCAGTTTACCTGCCCCATGCATCCGGAGATCGTGCGCGATGGACCAGGTAGTTGCCCGATCTGCGGGATGGCGCTCGAACCTGTAACGGTTTCGCTCGAGGACGAAGCGAACCCCGAACTCGTCGATATGACGCGTCGCTTCTGGGTGTGCCTGGTCCTGACGATTCCAATCTTCGCGATCGGCATGAGCGATCTGATTCCGGGTGAGCCGCTGCAACATCGCTTTAGTGCGTCGACGTTGAATTGGGTGCAACTGTTTCTCGCCACGCCGGTGGTGGGCTGGGGCGCGTGGCCATTTTTTGAGCGGGCGTGGCAGTCGATCGTCAACCGCAGTCTCAATATGTTTACGCTGATCGGGCTCGGTGTGGCGGTGGCTTATTTGTTTAGCCTGGTCGCCGTCCTTCTGCCCGACCTCTTTCCGCACTCGTTTCGCCGGCACGGCGGCGCAGTGCCGGTCTACTTTGAAGCCGCAGCGGTGATTACGACGCTGGTGTTGTTAGGACAGGTGTTGGAACTTCGAGCGCGCAGTCAGACGGGCAATGCCATTCGGGCGCTACTCGGACTCGCTCCCAAGACTGCCCGGCGTCTAAATCATGACGGAACCGAAGAGGACGTACCGTTAGACCAGGTGCGAGTCGGCGATCGATTGCGCGTGCGTCCCGGCGAGAAAGTGCCGGTCGATGGTGTGATAGTCGATGGGTCGAGCGCGATCGACGAGTCGATGGTTACCGGCGAACCGATTCCGGTTGCAAAGGGTTCCGGCGAACGTGTGATCGGTGGCACGGTGAATGGTCGTGGCGCTTTCGCCATGCAAGCCGAGCGAGTGGGCTCGGAAACGTTGTTGGCGCAGATCGTGCAGATGGTGGCGGACGCGCAACGCAGCCGCGCGCCGATTCAGAAACTCGCGGATATCGTTTCGAGTTATTTCGTGCCGGCGGTAATCGCGATCGCGGTGATTACCTTCATTGTCTGGAGTATTTGGGGACCTGAGCCACGTATGGCTTACGCGTTCGTCAACGCTGTAGCCGTTCTGATCATTGCGTGTCCGTGCGCGCTTGGGCTGGCGACGCCGATGTCGATCATGGTCGCCACCGGTAAGGGGGCGCAAAGTGGTGTGCTCTTCAAGAATGCGGAAGCGATCGAAGTGGTGCGAAAGGTCGATACGCTCGTCGTCGATAAGACCGGAACTTTGACCGAGGGCAAACCGAAGTTGGTGAGCGTCGTGACAACGGCCAAAGTCGACGAATCAACACTCTTGCGGCTGGCCGCGAGCTTGGAACGAAGCAGCGAGCATCCGTTGGCGACCGCGATCGTGGCGGGCGCGGAAGAGCGCGGAATCCGATTGGTCGAGGCAGTGGCGTTCGACGCGATCACCGGCAAAGGCGTGCGTGGGGAAGTTGAAGGCCGCAACGTTTTGCTTGGCAACCGTGCGCTGCTCGACGAGTTCCAGATCGATGCGGGCGAGTTGACTACGAAGGCTGAGGAGCTTAGAGGCGACGGACAGACAGTGATGTTCGTCGTGATTGATGACCGACCAGCGGGAATCATCGGCGTCGCAGATCCGATCAAAGCCTCGACGCCTGATGCGATCAGGCAACTGCACGCTGAAGGGATTCGCATCATGATGCTGACCGGCGATAGTCGGACGACTGCCGAAGCTGTGGCGCACAAGTTAGGCATTGATGAAGTCGTCGCTGAAGTTTTGCCGGACCAGAAGGTCGATGCGGTGAAGAGGTTTCAGGGTGGCGGGCACGTGGTCGCAATGGCCGGCGATGGAATCAACGATGCGCCGGCGTTGGCGCAAGCGAATGTGGGCATTGCGATGGGTACTGGTACTGACGTCGCCATGATGAGCGCCACAGTTACCCTGGTTAAAGGGGACCTGCGCGGGATCGTGAGGGCGCGCGTGCTTAGTCGCGCCACGATGAGCAACATCAAACAGAACCTGTTCTTCGCTTTCGTTTACAACTCGCTGGGCGTGCCGGTTGCGGCGGGTGTGTTGTATCCGTTCTTCGGGATCTTGTTGAGTCCAATGATTGCAGCCGCGGCGATGAGTTTCAGTAGCGTGTCAGTGATCGCGAACGCGTTGCGTTTAC
>DATJKO010000127.1:0-2978 GCA_035491355.1 Pyrinomonadaceae bacterium | reverse complement strand
GATACGCTACAGCCCGATGCGTTGTCGTTACCGGAAGCGTTGCTGCGTTTGATACCACCGCGCCCCGCTGGTTATCCGCGCAATCGCGAACTGTTTCGCACGCGCACGCAGCCGGTGTTTGACGCACTCGCGCCGGCGGAGGCGATTGCCGATCACGTGAGTGGGTTTTTGTTGAATCAGGAACGAGCGGCGCGTCTGGTCCAGTTTCACGCGCGCGATGCGCGAAATCCGAGTCTGCCGGAAGTGATCGACAAGATTCTCGCGGCGACCTGGAAGGCGCCTGCGGCGAGCGGTTACGCCGGCGAGATCCAGCACACAGTGAACACGATCATTCTCAACGACTTGATGTCCCTGGCCGCAAGCGATCGCGCGTCGAATCAGGTGCGGGCGATTGCGTCGTGGAAGGTCGAACAGCTCAAGACCTGGCTCACGCTGCAACGACGCGCTACTACCGATGAGAACCAGCGCGCGTTTGTCTACTACACGATCGAACAGATCAAACGTTTTCAGGACGATCCGAAGAAAGCGAACCTGACACCGCCCCAGACGCCACCCGACGGCCAGCCGATCGGTTCGGATGATTGCGGCTGTGTTTATCTCCCATGTTTGCGGTAGCATTGGTGCCTCATGCAAGGACCCGAGCAATATTTGGGCGCCATACTTGATGACAAATATCGCCTCGAGCAACTACTCGGAAGCGGCGGGATGGGCGCCGTCTATCTCGCCACCCACCTCGGCACCGAACGTTACGTAGCCCTCAAACTGATCTCGCCGCAGTTCATGCGCAATCGAGAGTTTGTCGAGCGCTTCAAGCGTGAGGCGCGTGCGGCTGGTCGTCTGCGTCACCCGAACGTTGTTGACGTCACTGACTTCGGTTTTGCGCATGTCGAACACGGTCAAGTCGCTTACCTCGTGATGGAGTATCTCGACGGTTGCACGCTGGGCGACGTGCTTGCCGAAGAGCAACGTCTGCCGCTCGAGTGGGTCGCCGACATTCTCGAACAGGTCTGCTCCGCGGTTCACGAAGCGCATCAGCAGGGCATCGTCCATCGCGATCTCAAGCCCGATAACATCTGGCTCGAACCGAATCGACTCGGCAGTTATCGCGTTAAAGTTCTCGACTTTGGTATCGCGAAGGTTGGCGCTGCGGTCACGCCGGTTGTTGACGAAGAGGCGACCGCAACGATCATCGACAATCTTTCCGCCGAGCGCGCTGCGGCGGCGACGGGGATCGCCCCACAGAATCTGGAATCCGAAACGCTGCTTCGTGCGGATGGCGATGCGGTTGGCACGTTATTGCAAAACGAAAAACTCACGCAGCCGTTCGCTCCTGACGAGCATCATGAAGCAGTCGAAGACGACGGAACGTTGCTGTTCACTCAAGGCACGCAACACGCAGGTCGCCTTACGCAACACATCGAAACCGCCGCACAAGGACCGGCGTTGACGCGCGTCGGCGCGATCATGGGCACGCCGCTCTATATGTCGCCCGAGCAGTGTGGCGGCGGTTACGTCGACACGCGATCCGACATTTACAGTCTTGGCGTCATCGCTTACCAGATGCTCGCCGGCGAACCGCCTTTTGCTGGTAACACTTCGACCGTGATGCGTGCGCATCGTGAGCAGGCGCCTCCCGATCTGCGTCAACGATCCGAGAAGAAGATTCCGACGCGCGTGGCGGGGGTTGTGATGTCGGCGTTGTCGAAGAATCCTGCCGAGCGTCCGCCGACTGCGTTCGCGTTAGCGAGTGCGTTGCGCGGGCAGAGTGAAGGGATCGGCGCGCTCTATCGTCGCGCGTTTTCGCTGTACAGCGAGTACTTTCCAAAGTTCGTGAAGCTGAGTTTTCTGGCGCACATTCCGGTGATCATCACGACGATCTTGCTGATTGGTGTATCCATCCTGGAAGACGTGATGGAGCACGCTGTGGGGTTCCAAAAGGTCCTGCTCATTTGCATGATCGTGATCGTCGGTCTTTTGAAAGTGATCTCGTTATTCGTGGCTGGTGCAATCATTTCGGGATCGACAGCGGTGATCATCACGCAGCTTAGTGCGGCTCCGTTGCGACCGGTTCAGGTTCGCACCGCAGTTCGAGTAATACGCAGGCGCTGGCGCCCGTTCTTGAAGACTATGCTGATGGTTACGTGGCGGATCGTCGTTGGCTTTTTGTTGTTGGTTGTTCCCGCGCTGATTGTAATGGTGCGTTACACGTTGTACGCGCCGGTCGTGCTGATCGAGGGACTGGAAGGGAAAGCCGCTATGCGACGTTCGCGCGAATTGGCCTCGCGTTCGTGGCGCATGATCATTATCGTAATGACGCTTCAAATTCTGATCCCGAGCATTATCAGTGGGGTTTTGGGTGGGCTTGTCGGAGCGAGTTTTAAGGTCAATCGCAACGCTCTTTCGTATCGCATCTTCGAACAACTTCTCTCGCTTAATCAGATCTTCATCCTGCCGCTGCTGTCGATCGTACCAGCGTTGTTGTACGTGAAGATGCGCCAGTTGGGTGGAGAGCAACTCACCGCCTCGCTCGCGCAGATCGAAGAAGGCGAAGGCGACCGCAGCAAGTGGCAACAACGCATGCGCACCCGCCTGAGTCTGCACACGCCAACGAGTCAGAGGACGGTGCGTGGTAGCGAAACGTCCGCACCCAGCGGCGCTGACTAACCTCTTGGCCTTCAGTGGGGTGGCGTAACGCCATAGTAACCAAATAACCAAACGGTAGTGCCGTACTTTTGAAAACGCCGTCGGTGCCCAGGTTTTGAAAGAAATACAAGAGGCCAGAGCCCCGCAGAAGAAGGGCAAGAGAGGTCCATAGCATCTTCACTGAGGTCGACGGAGTACTAAGCATCGATGCTTTTCGTGAGAACAGCGGCACTCGTAGCGATAGCGATAATTTCCACTATCGCTACGACTGACGGGCAAACCCTGACCGCAACAGACAACGGCGACTTGTCCCAGAAGAACGCTTTTCAAGAGTG
>DATJKO010000126.1:0-4003 GCA_035491355.1 Pyrinomonadaceae bacterium | reverse complement strand
CTGGGGCATTGACGCGTTGCGCGTTTCCAATCCGGGTAACGCGGCGTTGTTTGCGCCGGGCTGGCATCAACTTGGAATTAATCTGCCAGTGCTCCTCTTCACGCTTGGTCTCTCTGTTTTCAGCGGACTCGCATTTGGTCTGGTGCCGGCTTGGCAGGTTTCGAAGCCCAACCTTAACGACGCGCTGAAGGAAGGCGCGCGAAATAACACTGGAAGTTCGCGCCGCCTGCGCAGTTCGCTCGTCGTTTTCGAAGTCGCGCTGTCGCTCATGTTGTTAGTGGGCGCCGGTCTGTCGGTCCGTACTTTCCTCGCGCTCGTGAAGGTCAATCCCGGCTTCGATCCTGACAACCTGTTGACGATGAAACTCGGCTTGCCGAAGGCGAAGTACCAGGAACAGCCGCAACGCGTCGCCTTCTACAACGATCTGGTCCAACGCGTGAAGGCAACGCCGGGAGTGGAGTCGGCAGCGCTCGTCAACTACCTCCCACTCGGCGGCGCGAATGCGTCAGAGTCCTATCTTGTCGAAGGCGAAGCCGAGCCGCAGCCTGGGAATGAGAACGACGCACGTTATCGCGTTGCTACTCCGGATTACTTTCAAACAATGCGCATCCCGATCGTCCAGGGACGCACTTTCAACGAACAAGACAAGGCAGGCGCGCCCCCGGTGGTAATGGTCAACGAAACGTTTGCGCGTAAGCACTGGCCGGACCAGAACGCGAGCGGCAAACGCATTCGTTTCGAAGGACCACTGAACAAAGCGCCGTGGATAGAAGTCGTCGGCGTGATCGCAGACGTCCGGCACGAGCTCGACAAAGCTGTGAAGCCGGAGTTCTACCTGCCGTATGCGCAGGATAGCTGGCGCACGATGTTCGTGGTGGCGAAAACCAATCGCGATCCGGGCACAGTTGCCGGAGCGATCAGGCAACAGGTCTGGGCCATAGACAAGGACCAGCCCGTCTCCGACGTTCACACGATGCGGGAAGTGCGTTCCACTTCGGTCGCTATGTACACGTTCTCGTCCGTCGGACTGGCTATCTTCGCAGCCGTCGCGGTGTTGCTCGCGTCACTAGGTATCTACGGCGTGATGGCGTTCGCCGTCACGCAACGTACACAGGAGATCGGTATTCGCATGGCGCTTGGCGCCACCACCCCCGATGTTTTGCGGCTCGTGGTCCAAAACGGAATGAAGCTCGCCCTGCTGGGAATCGTTATTGGACTGGCAGGAGCATGGGGACTGACCAGGTTTATGAAGAACATTCTGTTCGGCGTGGAAGCGACTGACTTGTTGACCTTCGGACTGGTGTCGGCCTGCTTGTTCGTGGCCGCACTGCTCGCGTGCTATTTGCCGGCTCGTCGAGCAACGAAAGTCGATCCGTTGGTGGCGCTGAGGTACGAGTAAGGAGGGTTGATGGTGGGTTCAGTGTGGCGCGACATTCGTTACGGAGCGCGGATGTTGATGAGAAAACCCGGCTTCGCGATCGTCGCTGTGCTGACGCTCGCGCTGGGTATTGCCGCAACAACGGCGACGTTTACCGTCGTCGACGCTGTGCTGCTGCGCAAACTTCCGGTCACGGATCCGGACCGCGTTGTTGTGGTCCATAATCAACTGCCGAAGATTAACCTGCCACGCTCTGCTGTTTCGGCGCCGCACTATCTCGACTACAGCCGCCAGACTGACGCGTTCGAATCAACCGCCGCTTTCGTCACATGGAATTTCAATCTTTCGGGTGTGAGCATTCCTGAGCGTTTGCAAGGGGCCCGCGTAACCGCCACGTTCTTTCCGACATTGGGAATCAACCCGGTGGCGGGACGTTTCTTCAAGCCGGAGGAAGATCAGATCGGTAACGAACGTGTCGTCGTGCTGAGTACCGCGCTTTGGAAGCGACTCTTCAGTTCCGATACGAATGTCTTCAACAACTCGATTCAACTTAACGCCGATCGATACCAGGTGATCGGCATCGCTCCCGCGGAAATCGAAGAGATGTACCCAAATATCGATCTCTGGGTGCCGATGGCGTTTACGCCGCGTGAACTTTCCGAAGAACGCCGGGAGAGTTTGGTTTACACGATGGTTGCGCGGCTGCAACAGGGAACTAGTCTCCAGCGCGCGCAGGACATCATGACCAATGTCGCTCGCAACACCGGCGCGAAGGATCCGAACATCTTCAATATCGAAGTTCGTTCGATCAGCGACGAATACCTGAGCGACGTGCGACGTCCGCTGTTTGTCTTGTTGTGCGCTGTGATAGCGGTGCTGTTGATCTCCTGCGCGAACGTCGCGAATCTGCTGCTGGCACGCGCGACTGTGCGTGGTCATGAAATCGCGGTTCGTGCAGCGCTTGGCGCCGGCAGGATGCGAATCATTCGCCAACTGCTGACTGAGAGTCTGCTCATCGCCGTTGTTGGCGGCGTGTTCGGAATCGTGTTCGCGGTGTGGGGCACAAAAGCTTTACTCGCACTCGCGCCCGCTGACTTACCGCGACTCAGCGTGGTTCAGGTCGATCTTAGAATCCTTGTTATCAGTCTTGGTGCGTCGCTTGTGTGCGGCGTGATCTTTGGGATCGTGCCGGCGTTGACGGCGTCGAAGACAGATCTGGTCAGCTCACTGAAGGAATCGGATCGCACTGATTCCGGGAGTCGTCATTGGCTGCGTCGAACGTTCGTAGTCGCTGAGGCTGCGCTGGCGCTCGTGTTGTTGATCTCCGCCGGGTTGCTGGTGCGGAGCTTTGGCAAGTTGCTCGACGTAAAGCCCGGTTTCGATCCGCAGAATGTAATAACGCTTCGACTCTCTCTTCCGGGCGGGCCGCAATACGACAAAGCAAAAAAGGTCGCGGCGTTCTACGACGCAGTATTGGAACGCGTGTCCGGTTTGCCCGGAGTGCAACACGTAGGCGCCGCCTACCAGACTCCGTTCACCCCTGGCGCTGACAATTCAACGTTTCACATTCGCGGATGGCACCCGGACCCCGGCGATCCGCCTCCGCACGCTGACTACGCCTTCGTCTCGGCTGATTATTTTGCGGCCATTGGACAGCCGATCGTAAAAGGCCGCGGTTTCCAACCGTCCGACATGCGGGCTGGCAATTACTTTGCCCCCAACTCTGTCGCCATCGTTGATGAAGAGCTGGCGCGTCGTTTCTGGCGCAATGGCGATGCTCTTGGCGGCGGCCTTAACTGGGGCGGCCCAGATGCTCCGTGGGCCACGATCGTCGGCATTGTGAAAACCGCGCAAATTAAGGATCTCGCGGAACCATCGAAAGGCACGTTCTACCTGCCGGCTTACGTTCCGATGTCAACGCTCCTTGTCCGCACCTCAGGAGATCCTCGGCCGTTGGCGGGTGCGATACGCGATCAGGTCATCGCAGTCGATCCCAATCAACCAGTCTTCGACATTAAAACGATAGAAGAACGCGTCGCGTTGACACTCGAAACACGCCGCTTCGCGGTGGTCCTACTCGGCATCTTCGGCGCGCTGGCGTTGCTGCTGGCAGCGATTGGTTTGTACGGCGTGCTGGCGTTTGCGGTGTCGCAACGCACACGCGAGATCGGAATTCACATGGCGCTCGGCGCCCGCACACGCGACGTTCTGGCGATGGTGCTCAAGCAGGGAATGTTGCTGGTCCTGGTCGGCGTTGTTTTAGGAGTGGCAGGCGCGTACGCAGTTACGCGAACCATTCGCAGCCTGTTGTTTGAAGTTGGCACGACCGATCCGCTGACGTTCGTGCTGGTCTCGATGTTATTGGCGATCGTCGGATTCATCGCGTGTTACCTCCCGGCGCGACGCGCGACAAAAGTCGATCCGTTGGTCGCACTGAGGTATGAGTAATGGAAAACTTCTTCAAGGATGTACGTTACGGATTTCGCGGACTGCTGAAACGAAAAGCGTTCGCCGCCATTGCGGTGCTGACGCTTTCGCTCGGAATCGGCGCCAACACTGCAATCTTCACGCTCGTCAATGCCGTGTTGCTCAAGAAACTGCCGGTCAGCAATCCCCAAGAGTTGG
>DATJKO010000125.1:0-7059 GCA_035491355.1 Pyrinomonadaceae bacterium | reverse complement strand
CGCGAAGCGCGCTGTTAAAGCGAAGCCTGCTGCGGCTAAACCGTCCGCTAAACTGAAGGCCAAACGTGCGACCGCCGCGAAACCCGCAGCCCGCAAAACAGTTGCGCGCAAAGCTGCGGCGAAGCCGAAGCGCGCCAGCTCGGCTACGGCCAAAGCCAGAAGACCGGTGCCGAAGCCTGCGGCCCGCAAGACTGCTGCAGCCAAGAAGGTCGCCGCTGTTTCGAGAGTCAAAAAGACGCAGAAGCTCGCGGCTGTGAGAGCCGTTAGACCCACGCCCTCAGCGCCGCCTCCGCCAAGGCAACCAACGATCGATGAGTCGGCCGCCCTGGGCGCGTTCGAGCGTGCGCATAAGGAGTTCGTCAGAGGACGCTTTGCTGAAGCTCGTAACCAGTTTCGGATTCTCGTCGACAAGTATTCGCAGGTTTCTGAAGTAGCCGCCCGCGCACGCACGTACTTGGCAATCGCGGAATCCCGGTTGCGAACGGAGAGCATGCTGCCCCGTGACGCTGACTCGCTTTACGATCGGGGCGTGATCGAACTGAACCGCGGCGAGTATGTGGCCGCGCAGGAGATGTTCGAACGAGCACTCAAGCGCGAACCGGAAGCCGCGCACATTCACTACGGCCTCGCAGCCACTCGCGCACGTCTCGGTTCCATCGATCTCGCGCTCGAGTCGCTGCAACGGGCGCTGGCCATTCAACCCAGTCTTCGTGTTCGTGCTCAGCACGATCACGACCTGAACCCCCTCCGCAACGATCCTGACTTCGATCGTCTGATCTTCAGTAATCCCTCCTAACTGAATCGCAAAACACGGTAATATATCGTTGCGTTCAGATCCGTGTTACGGAGTTTCCCTTTGCAAACAATCACAGGTGGACAAAAGCTCGTAGCGATCGGTGGCGGCACCGGACTGTCGACGATGCTCGCCGGTCTCAAGCAGTTAGTCGGCCAAAGCGATCACGATCTCTGGATAGACAGTCTCTGCGCGATCGTCACGGTATCCGATGACGGCGGCAGTTCCGGCCGATTGCGTGACGAGTTGCAGATGCTGCCGCCGGGCGACATCCGCAACTGCATGATCGCGCTCTCCGAAGACGCGAATCTAATCTCGCGTCTATTTCGGCACCGGTTTCGCGGCGATGGCGAACTCGGCGGACACAGTTTTGGAAACCTGTTCCTGGCGGCGCTGAGTGAAATCACTGGAGACTTCACGGAAGCGATTCGTCTGTCGTCGGAAGTCATCGCCAGCAAGGGTCACATCTATCCAGCGACGCTGAGCGACGTGCGTCTGGTCGCGGAGTTGGAAGATGGTTCGATCGTTCGCGGTGAGACGCATATTTCGGCGTCGAAGGTCCCGATCCGCCGTTTGCATCTGGAGCCCGAGGAGTGTCTGCCGTTGCCACAGGCGCTGAACGCGATTCGGGTGGCAGACATCATCACGGTTGGTCCTGGTTCGCTTTACACGAGTATTCTGCCCAACCTGTTAGTCGCCAAAGTGGCGCGTGTAATTGGTCAGAGTTCAGCCACGAAGATCTTCGTCAGTAACCTGATGACCCAGCCGGGCGAGACGGACGGCTACACCGCGCGCGAGCATCTCGAAACCGTTAGGAAGTACGCGCCGGAAATTCATTTCGACTTCGTCGTCGTCAACGATCGTCACATCAGCGGCGAACAAGCCGAACGGTACGCCGCCGAGGGTGCTTATCAGATCGGCATTGACGAACCGATTGACGACGCACTCGATCGAACCACGGAAGTCATGCACGGCGATCTACTCGACGAAGGCGAAAAGGTCCGCCATCACTCCGATCGTCTCGCGCGAGTTGTATTGAACTGCCGCCGGCAAGCGCTGGAGCACACGACTGTCGCCGTATGACCGCTTCGGAGAACTCTTCTTGGCTAACAATTCACAGAGTGACAACAAACTGAACGTGGTGATTCTCGCAGCAGGGCTGGGGACAAGGATGAAGTCCCGGCGGGCGAAAGTGCTGCACGAACTTGACGGGCTGCCGCTGATCACGCACGTCGTGCGAGCGGCGAACAAGTTGGATCCCGAGACGATCCTGGTGGTTGTCGGCCATCAGGCGGAGGAAGTCGAGAAGGTGGTGCTCGACGCGGTTGGTGAAAAGGCGAGCTTCGTCGTGCAGGCAAAACTCCGGGGCACCGGCGACGCTGTCGAGTCAGCCCGCAGCTTGCTCGAAAACTCCGACTCGCTGCTCGTTCTTTTGTACGGCGACATGCCGGCGATTCGCACTGCGACATTGCAGAAGCTGATCGAACATCATCGCGACGCGGGCGCGACGTGTTCGATTCTAAGCGTTGAGATGCAGAATCCAACCGGCTATGGACGCATCGCCCGCAACGATGACGGGTCTTTCGCGCGCATCGTCGAACAAAGAGATGCCACTCCTGAGCAACGCCAAATCCGCGAGATCAACAGTGGCATCTATTGCTTTGACGTACGTGAACTGTTTCAGGCGCTGCGACTCGTTCAACCAGCAAATGACCAGGGTGAGTACTATCTGACCGACGTCGCGGAGATCATGCTTTCGCGCGGTCGAAAGGTTAGTGTCTACGTTCACGACGATTCGCGCGAAGTTGCCGGCATCAACACCCGCGCCGAGCTGGCGGAAGTTGAAAACCGGCTGCGACGTGACACGATTCGCGGCCTGATGATGGACACGGGAGTGACGTTCATCGATCCGTCGCACGCGTACATCAGTCACGAAGCGCAACTGGGTAGCGACTGCATCATCTACCCCGACGTCTCCATCGAAGGCCAGTCGGTGATCGGTGACGGCTGCGTGATTCGCGCCGGCGTGCGCATCACAAACTCGCGCCTCGGCAACAACGTCACCGTCAAGGATCATTCAATCATCGTCGACTCCGAAATCGGTTCGAACTGTTCCGTCGGCCCGTTTGCTCATCTGCGGATGAACGCTACGCTCGAAGACAAAGTGGCGGTCGGAAACTTCGTCGAAGTGAAAAAGTCGCGGCTGAAACGAGGTACAAAGGCGATGCATCTTAGTTACCTCGGTGACGCGACGATCGGCGAGCGAACAAACATCGGCGCCGGCACAGTCACCTGCAATTACGACGGAACGCACAAGCACCAAACGATCATCGAAGAGGACGTCAAGATTGGTTCGGACACGATGCTCGTTGCGCCGGTGACGGTGGGTGCGCGATCGATGACTGGCGCGGGGTCAGTAGTAACGAAAGACGTGCCGCCGGATTCCCTCGTCGCTGGCGTTCCGGCTGAAGTGAAGAAGAAGCTGAGATAAGAAGGAGAAAGGTTCCCGCAAAGGCGCAAAGGCGCCAGGAAAGATGCAAAGATCACGCGAGTAAAAGCTCAACTCCAAACTTAAATCATCTTTGCGCCCTTTGCGCCTTTGCGGGAAACACCAGTCAAACATGTGTGGAATTGTTGGATATGTGGGTAACAAACAGGTCGTGCCGCTGCTCATCGACGGCCTGCGCAAGCTCGAGTATCGCGGTTACGACTCAGCGGGCATCGCGGTCGTCAACGAGGGGCACGAACTCGAGATTCGTCGCGCCGAAGGCAAACTGCGCAACCTCGAAGAAACGATCCGGCTCAGTCCCATCGACGGCACGTACGGTATCGGCCACACGCGTTGGGCCACGCACGGTCGTCCCACCGAAGAGAACGCTCACCCGCATCGCGATTGTACCGGCCGCGTCGTCGTCGTTCATAACGGCATCATCGAAAACTATCTGCAACTCAAAGAGCGACTGCGGCAAAAAGACCACCGCTTCGTCACCGAGACAGACACCGAGATCATTGCGCACCTGATTGAAGAACACCTGCGCGAGAAAATGTCTTTCGAAGAAGCTGTGCGCACAACCGCCGGCGAACTCCGCGGCATCTTCGCGCTCTCGATCATCAACGCAGACGAGGCTGACACAATCATCGCCGTTCGCCAGGGTCCGCCGGTGGTTATCGGTCTCGGCGATCGCGAGTTCTTCGTCGCATCCGACATTCCGCCGATCCTGCATCACACACGCGACGTCTTTTTCCTCGGCGATGGCGAGCTCGCCATCATCAACAAAGACGCCGTCCGCGTGATCGACTTCGAAGGCAATACGGTCCAACCGTCCATACAGCGGATCACGTGGGATCCGATCATGGCGGAAAAGGGCGGCTTTAAGCATTTCATGCTCAAGGAGATTTACGAGCAGCCGCGCGCGGTCCGCGACACGGTGCAGGGTCGAATCTCGCTCGACACGGGTCGCGTGTTTCTCGACGAGATGGCCAACATCACCGAGGCAGACTTCAAACGTTTCACCTCGATCAAGATCGCCGCGTGCGGTACGTCGTGGCATGCGGGACTCGCGGGCAAGTACATGATCGAGCAACTCGCGCGCGTGCCGGTCGATGTTGATTACGCTTCCGAGTTTCGTTATCGCGATCCGGTGATGGACGAGAAGACGTTGCTGCTCGTGATTTCACAGTCAGGCGAAACTGCCGACACGATCGCCGCGTTGCGTGAAGCGAAAGAGCTCGGCGCGCGCGTGTTGGCGATTTGTAACGTGCAGGGCTCGATGATCGTCCGCGAAGCAGATGGAACGATACTGACTCATGCTGGTCCCGAGATCGGCGTCGCGTCGACGAAGGCGTTTACCAGTCAGATGATCGCGCTCTACCTGCTCGGACTCTATCTCGGTCAGGTGCGCGGGAGTTTGAAGGAAGACGAGGCTAGATTTCATGCGCAGGAGTTGGCGGAGTTGCCAGTGAAACTCGAACACCTGCTTAACGATTCAGACGGTATCGAGGAGCTTTCGAAAGAGTTCTTCCGTTCGACTGACTTTCTCTATCTGGGACGCGGGATCAACTTCCCGGTCGCACTTGAGGGCGCGCTGAAGTTGAAAGAGATCTCTTACATTCACGCCGAGGGATACCCAGCCGGAGAAATGAAGCACGGTCCAAACGCACTGATCGACGAGCGCTTGCCAGTGCTGTTCGTCAACACGCGTGAAGAAGGTAATCGCGCGTCCGAACTGCGTTACGAAAAGACGCACTCAAACATCGTGGAAGTAAAAGCGCGTGAAGGGATCGTGATCTCCGTGTTGACTGAAGGCGACGAGATGTCGTCAGTTGTCTCCGATCACGTAATCCAGATTCCGGCCGCGAGCGACCTGTTATCTCCGATTCTTTCGATCATTCCGTTGCAGTTACTCGCGTATCACATTGCGGTGCGTCGCGGTTGTGACGTGGACCAACCGCGAAACCTGGCGAAGTCCGTAACGGTGGAATAACTAGCGGGTCCGCCTCCTGGCGGTTACGACGAAGTGTTTCCCGTGACTGATTCGAACCTGATCGAATCCAGCGGCCCACAAAGCGCGTCTCATCGCCTTGCTTGTCTGCCACGTCTCGTAGTGGGTTTCATTCCCGGGCCAGTGCAACTGTTTTCCCAGAGTGTTTAGTGAGAACCCATTGATTAGCACCCATAGTCGATAGACAGCCGCCTTGAGTTGTAGACGTGTGAGGTTTGTACGCAACTCTTTGGCGGTCATGCTGAACGGGTGCAGCACAAGCCACAGATCGCCGCCCACCGCCGTCACCCGCGCCATTTCTGAAAGCGCCCTTGATATGTGCATATAAGGAAGAGAGACGCGACAGATAACCAGGTCAAAAAACCGGTTCTTGAACGGGAGGGATTCGCCGCGTCCATTAACGAAATGTATCGCGGGATTCAGATATTTTCCCAGCGCAAGCGCCCCGTGATCGACGTCGATGCCGACAGCGAATACGTCCGGCGAGAGGTTGCTTCCGATGAGCGTTTGGCCGGCGCCGCAGCCGACATCAAGAATGCGGCCATGGCTTGTTGCCACCACCGGCATTACCCGTCGCGTATCGTCCGGATCGGTCGCAATCGCCAACTCCAGTTGATGGTAATCTGAATTCTCGTAGCGCATTGATAAATTCTCGGATCTGTGATTTTATTCAGCCCCCCGACTTCAACTCTCAGTAAAACTACTTTCCCTGAGCCGTTATTCTGTTACCAATCGAGTCCAGATGAGCATACTCAGATCCGCCAAATTACTGACTCTGAATGTTGGCAAATCGATGGGCGCATTTCAGATCCTCAGTCGCAGCGATTGGCGTAGGAATCATTTACTGATTCTTGCTTACCACGGTGTTTCGCTCGACGACGAACACCTTTGGAACCCGGATCTCTATATCCGTCCGGATTACTTTCGCAGTCGCATGCAGGCCCTGAAGGACTACGGTTGCCACGTACTCCCTTTGGCGGAAGGCCTGGAACGACTCGAAGATGGAACGCTGCCAAAGTGCAGTGTTGTGCTCACCTTCGATGATGGCGCCAGCGATTTCTATCATCGCGCGTATCCGATTCTACGGGAGTTTGGCTGGCCCGCTACCGTCTATTTAACCAGCTACTACTGCAACTACAATCGTCCTGTGTTCGACGTGATGTGCTCGTATCTGCTGTGGAAAGCCCGCGGCCGAGTTTGGGATGTGAAGGGATTACTGAACACGGTCACATCGTTGGATCTGAGGAGCACTGCCGGGCGAGCGAGTGCCACCGTCGCAATACGCGAGTTTTCACGCCGCGAAAGGTTTTCAGCCCGGGAAAAGGACGAGCTTCTTACTTCTCTCGCGGAGCGGCTATCGATCGATTACCAGGCGATTCTGTCGAAACGAATCCTGCACCTGTTGTCCGTGGAGGAGTTGAGTACTCTCGCGGCGGAAGGTGTCGATATTCAGTTACACACACACCGGCATCACGCTCCCAGAACGCGCGACTCGTTCATGCTCGAACTGGGTGAGAACAAAGATTTCATTAGCCGCTTCACCAAACTCCCACATCATTTCTCTTATCCAGATGGAGCTTATGCCGACTGTTATGGTCCATGGCTCGATGCGTGCGATGTCATTTCTGCAACTACCTGCGAACCCGGCTTAGCGACTAACCACTCGAATCCTTTCAAGCTTCCCCGACTAATCGATACGTCGTCACTTCGTTTGGTTGAATTAGAGGGTTGGATTTCAGGGTTCTCAAACTTTCTTCCTCGCAA
>DATJKO010000124.1:0-2013 GCA_035491355.1 Pyrinomonadaceae bacterium | reverse complement strand
TAGCACAAGACGCAAACAACAGCAGGTCTCTGAAGACGAGAACGCCGGCGGCAGACCGTTTTGGTCAGGCACCCTGACGTTCGGGTTGGTGAGCGTACCGGTGAGTCTGTTTCCGGCGGCGCGGTCGAACCGTTCTTCGTTGCGTATGCTTGGACCAGATGGGCAGCCGTTGGCGCGAAAGTACTACGCGGAGAAGACAGGCAAAGACCTGGACGTGGACGAAGTCGTTCGTGGTTACCAAATCGACGAAAACAAGTTTGTAATCGTGACCGATGAGGAGTTGGAACGTCTGGCGCCCGAGAAAACGCGTGACATCGATCTAAAGCAATTCGTACCGGCTGAGTCGATTCCACCGCTCTATTTTGAGCGTGGCTATTTCCTGACGCCCGCGGCTGGTTCACAAAAAGCCTACAAACTGCTCGCGGAGACGATGGACAAGAGCAAACTGGCGGGCATCGCAACTTTCGTTATGCGTGGCAAGGAGTATCTGGTCGCGATCTTCTCCGAAAAAGGAATCTTGAGAGCGGAGACCATGCGCTTCGCGGATGAACTGCGTTCGCCTGCTGACGTCGGTCTCCCGAAAAAGAAAGATGCGCCGAAACCAACGGTGCAAAAGTTTGAGAAACTGATCGCGAGCAAGACGAAGAAACAGTTCTCACCAACCAAGCTCGCTGACAAACAGGCCGATTCGCTGTTGAAGCTCGTGAAGAAGAAGCAGACGAATCGCGCCAATGTGGTTAGGGTAGACGAAGAGGTCGAGACGGATCACAAGGTTGTTGATTTGGTCCAGATCTTGAAGAAGAGTTTAGGCGGAAAGAAATAGGCACGGATTACACGGATTATTCAACCGCGATATTTCGCCACTTCCCTTGTCTGAATCGCACCACACTTAACACGCAACGCGTGGCGTGACCCGCGAGGATCGCGAGCCAGATGTCGATCGGATCGAGTGTGCCTGTGTGCTTGATCACGAAACACGTGCCGAGCGGCACGATGATCTGCGAGATGATCGAAATGTAGAGCGGGCTGCGCGTGTCACCGGTACCCTGTAGTCCACCGGTGTAAGTTAGCGCGACGGCGATCAGCAGTCCTGAAACACTCAACACGCGTAGTAGTTGTACTCCGAGTTGCACCACTTCGGGATCGTGCATACCGAAGATCGCCAGCAGTTGTCGCGGAAAGAAGAAATAGAAGATGCCGAGAAATGCTGCGCCAGCAAATCCAAAACGCGCCGCGACGTGCACCGCTGCATCGGCGCGTTCCGGTTTGCCCGCGCCGAGATTCTGACCTGCGACGGCAGCGGCAGCACCCATCAATCCCACCGACGTCCACGTCACGAGTGAAAAGAGTTCCGTGTACGAAACGGCAAACGCGCCTTGTGCCGCCGCACTCTGCGCCAGCGAACCGATGAATGCAAGCATGAACACGCCGCCGACGTTCATCGCGATGCCCTGTATGCCGGTCGGCAACCCAAACTTGAAGATTGATTTAATGATGGGCCAGTTGGGACCGTAGCCTCCGCCGCGCGGGATCGATATCACCCATCGGCCCGTCCACAATCTCGAGAGCGCGAAGATCGCGATTAACCCCGAAGCGATACACGTTCCCATCGCCGCGCCTTTAGTGCCAAAGGCCGGAATTGGACCAAGCCCGCGAATCAGGATGATGTTCAGAAAGAGATTGAGCACCGTCATCGAGATGCCCAGCATCATCGGCGTACGTGCGTCACCGGCGGAGCGCAAAGCCGTGCTGAACATGAAGAACACCATCATGCCGAAGCTGAACACAAACATGACGCGCAGAAACGGCAGCGCTTCGGCTTTGACGTCGGGAGCCGCGTTGACGAGGTTGAGTAGCGCCGGTGAGACGAAGTATCCGATTGGCGCCATGATTCCCAGCGTGATGAAGATCGCCGTGAGAAACGCCTGGTAGACTGTGCGATTCACTTTTTCTTCGTCGCCCGCGCCCGCAAAACGCGCGACCAGCACGCTCATGCCGGTAAACAGCGAAGAG
>DATJKO010000123.1:0-3469 GCA_035491355.1 Pyrinomonadaceae bacterium | reverse complement strand
GCGTGAACATCCAGATCGCGCCGGGCATCACCAGTCTCGTCGGACCGAACGGAGCGGGGAAGTCGACGTTGATGAACCTGATGACGGGCCTGCTGCGTCCGACGCGTGGCTCCATCACGATCGTTGGAATACCGACGGATCAACCCGAACGGCTGTTTCGCAAGGTTGGATACTGCACGCAGTTTGATTCATTTCCACGCGGGGTGACGGGGCGCGAGTTTGTTAGTTCGTACCTGTTCGTACACGGGTTCAATCAAAAGCGCGCGAGTGAGTTGACGCAGGTGGCGCTCGAACGCGTCAATCTCGTTGACGCAGCGGATCGCAAGGTGGCCGCGTACAGCAAGGGCATGCGACAGCGCATCCGGTTGGCACAGTCGATAGCGCATCAACCCTCGGTCTTGATCCTCGACGAGCCTCTAAACGGTCTCGATCCGATGGTTCGGGCGGAGACGATCGCGCTCTTCAGAAAACTGGCAGCTGATGGTCTGCACCTGATCATTTCGTCGCACATCCTGCACGAGGTCGACATGATGTCCGACCGCGTGATCCTGCTAAACAACGGCTACATCGTCGCCGAAGGAAACATCCACGGCGTGCGCGATGAGATGGAAGAGCACCCGATGCAGATCCTGATTCGTTGCGATCAGCCGGCGAAACTTGCGGCCTATGTTTTTGGTCAGAACCACGTCGTCGAGGCGCGACTGCATGATGATCGGGGCGGATTGTTTGTTAAGACGCGCGACGCGGATCGTTTCTACCTGTTGTTAAATCGCGCCGTCAGCGAAGGTGAATTGAACGTGGAATCAGTGGCCCCCGTCGACGACGATATGAGTGCTGTTTACCAGTATTTGATCGGCTCGTCGGGTGGAAGTGCTTAGGAGTGCATGTGAATGAGTTCCGCTGTTGACGTCATCGATGCAACCGAGAAGAGTTCGTGGTCGTGGGGCCTGTGGCTGCGGCAAATACGAGCGATTGTCGGTTTGGAGTTGCAGAAAAACTTTCTGAGCCGACGCTCGATACTGATCTACCTCATCGCCGTATTGCCGTTGCTGCCATTGCTGATTCTGGCGGTAGTCCGTCCTCCCGGTAACGAGTTTGACTTCAATAACCTCGGAAAGATTTACGCCGTCTTCTACCACGGATTGATTCTCCGCACCGTGATCTTCTTCGGCTGCGCATGGATCTTCATGAACCTGTTTCGCGGCGAGTTGGTGGATCGCAGTCTGCATTACTACTTTTTGAGTGCGGTGAAAAGAGAAGTGCTCGTCGCGGGCAAGTATCTCTCGGGGCTGATCACCTCGATCGTCTTGTTTACCGCGACGACGGTCGTGGCGATGTTGTTGCTCTACTTCCCACACTTCTCTTCGCAGAGTGCACGGTATTTCACTGAGGGCCGCGGTTTGGGCCAACTACTCGCGTACGCCGGCATCACGATGCTCGCGTGCGTTGGTTACGGAGCGTTCTTCCTGGTGGTGGGACTGTTTGTTCGTAACCCGATCATTCCGGCGTTGTTACTCTACGGTTGGGAGTGGCTCAACTTCCTGCTGCCGCCGCTGTTGAAGAAGATCAGCGTAATTCACTACCTCAACTCACTTATGCCGATACCGCTGAACTTGGTTGTCACGGAAGGTCCATTAGCAGTCGTTGCCGAGCCAACACCCGCATACATTTCGATCCCCAGCATGCTGTTCGTGACGATCCTTGTGCTGATCCTCGCCGCCTATCGCACGAGACACATGGAGATTAGTTACGGTAACGACTGATCACCTTCTGCTGACGTAAGTGTTGTCACTGATCCAGAACCGCCAGGGTTTGTCGATCCACTCCTCTGCGTAGTCAATGCCAATTCGTGGACCTTTTGCGATCTGCGACGGCTGAACTTTGCGAAACCCTTCCAGCCACACTCGATCGCCAAGCAAATCCGCTTTGTCTAACTGGCGATCGATTCCCATCGCCACACAGAGTTTGCCCGGGCCGTTCGTGAGGTTGTGGTCGGGATGCGAATGACGGCGCGCGCGCATCACGTCGAGGCCTTCGACCGGTTCGAGGGCGCGAACCAGGATTGCATGAGGGACGTCAGCCACGTTACTGACGACATTGAACTGGTAGTACATCCCGTAGACGAAATAGACGTAGGCGATACCACCTTCCTGGTACATCGTTTCGGTGCGTTTAGTTCTTCTTCCGCCGTATGCGTGCGACGCGCGGTCGTCGGGACCACGATAGGCTTCGACTTCCACGATCATCCCAGCCACACGTTGGCCATCATCCGCGGGCACCACGAGAAGTTTTCCGAGCAGATCTCGAGCGACCGTGAGGACGTTCGAACGCGTGTAAAACTCGCGCGGGAGCTTCACCGGTAACGCAACCTCCAAACCATCACCACGAAGATGACGAGTCCGATCACAATGATGCCGCGACGCACCCAGACCTGTCCGACGCGCACGGCCATGCTGGCTCCAAAATATCCCCCCATAAGCGCACCGCACGCCATCACGAGCGCATCGTGCCAGACCACAAGTCCGGCGAGCGAGAAGCTCAACACCGCGACACTGTTGATGCAGATTCCGAGAAAATTCTTGATGCCATTCGCGCGATGCAGTTCGTTGATTCCGAGCAGTCCCATCGCGGCGAGCATGAGTATGCCGTTGCCGGCGCCGAAGTAACCGCCGTACATGGCGGAGAAGAATTGGAAGAGAATTGCGCCGGTCCACCAGCGGCCGGTCGGGTTCTCGTCGAGCGAACCGATCCGGAGCCGCTTGTTGATTTCACCGTGCGACATGAAAAGGATCGTCGCAAACAGGATCAGGAATGGTACGAGCTCGGCAAACAGCGGCGACGGCGTCCAGATCAGAAGCCACGCGCCGACGGCGCCGCCGATCACGCTCGTGACACCGAGGCGGAAGAGTATGGTGGAACTGTTTTCGAGTTCTTTGCGGTACCCAAACAGTCCGCCGAACAGTCCGGGCCAAAGCGCGACCGTGCTGGTGCCGTTTGCAACTTTCGGATCGAGACCGAGCCAGATGAGGACCGGGAAGGTGATTAGTGTGCCGCCCCCCGCGATGGCATTAATTGCGCCCGCAGAGAACGCGGCGCAGAACATGACGAGCCAGGGGAAGAGGCGCATAAAGCGCCCATGTTAAGATGCGCGTCGCACTTATGCCAACACAGATCGTACGGATTGCCTTATTCGTCCTTCTGACCCTGGCCGTTCTTTGGCCGGCTTCACCTGTCGATGCGAAGCGAACTCTCCGCGTCATGACCTACAACATCCACGTCGGCGTCGGCATGGACAAGAATCTGGACCTGCAACGAATCGCCGACGTCATCAATGCGGCGCGGCCCGATCTGGTTGGTTTGCAGGAAGTGGACCGCGGCGTAAAACGAACCGAAGGCAAAGACGAGATCGCCGAGCTGGCGGCAATGACACGAATGGATTATGCCTTCGCACACAATCTTGATTTTCAGG
>DATJKO010000122.1:0-2078 GCA_035491355.1 Pyrinomonadaceae bacterium | reverse complement strand
AACCAGCCGAGTCGCAGATCGCGGCGAAAGCGAAGTTAATCATCGTTCCCGATAGCACAGTGTGGGACGTGCCGTTCGCTGCTCTTCAATCCGCTGACAATCAGAATTTGGTAGACCAGAAGACGCTGTCTTATGCGATTTCAGTTTCGGCACTGAGAGAGATGCGAAAGCGCAGTCCGCTGCGACCTGTCGCGACCACGGTGCTGGCTTTGGGAAATCCGATGCTTACAGGCGCCGCGATGGAGCGCTTCGAAACAACGTACAAAGGCATGCGACTGCCTGAATTCTCCGGAGACATCGACGAACTGCGAACGATCTACACACGATCGCGAAGTCATTTCTACGTGGGCCCGGAGGCAAAAAAGGAACGAGCAAAAAGCGAAGCCGGTACTCATAGCCTGCTTCACTTCGCGACGCCGGTGATCATGGACCAGGCAGTTCCGTTTTACTCGTTCATCCTGCTCACTGCAGATGTGGATGCTGGCGATGATGGAATGTTGAAGTTATGGGAAGTGATGAATTTCAATTCGCGGGCGAAGTTGGTGGTGCTTCCTTCTGCGACTACTGCGAGAACTTCCGCGCGGTCGGCTAATGCGTTTATGGCGATGAGTTGGGCGTGGTTTGTGGCGGGGACGCCGAACGTGATGGTGAGTCGTTGGAGTGTTGACCCGCTGGTTGTGCAGGAGTTTGCTGCGGAGTTTCATCGCAACCTGCGAATGCGAAAGTCGAATGCGGAGGCATTGCGCGAAGGTATGCGCAGGATCAAAACGAGTACTTACGATTGGGGGGCGTTCATCTTGATTGGAGCGCCGTAGTCGCGGGTCAGTTGGTGACAGGATAAAAATCCTGTCTACTATTGACTTCGCAACACCACGATCGGATCGACTCTCGTCGCGCGCTGTGCCGGAATCAGGCAAGCCAGAATGGCGACGAGTCCGAGCAACGCTACGATCATCACAAACGTCAGCGGGTCGGTCGGTGTCACGCCAAACAACATACTCTCGATGAAGCGCGTCAGGCCAAACGATGCAAATACTCCAATCACAGCCCCGACACTCACCAACACCAACCCACGACCAATGATCAGTTTGAGAATCGCGCTCGGCTGCGCACCCAACGCCATGCGAATGCCTATCTCACGCGTGTGTTGGGCCACCGTGTAACTCATCACGCCGTAAACACCAATCACCGCCAGCAACAACGACAAGCCGGCAAAGACGCTCAACAAAGTCGTGTTCACACTCTTCTCGCGCACGGAGTTTTCGATCACCAGATCCATTCCCTGCACGCCATAAAGCGGCTGCGCTGGGTCGACGGCCTGAACTTCTCTTCGCACCGCCGCAGCGATGCTGTTTGTATCGAGCGTCGAACGCACGAGCAAACGCATGTTCCAGCGCATGTCGGGCCAGAAATTCTTCAGCGTGTAAGGCGCATACATTTCCGCGATCGGCTTGAGCAACAAACCGGCGTTCTTCACGTCGCCTACGACTCCGACGACCGTCGCCGCGTGATCGTCCGTGAGTCGCTTTCCAATCGGATCTTCGCCGGGCCAGATCTGTTTCGCCATCGTCTCGTTGATTACGACCACTGGCTGTTTGTCGTCACCTTCTTGTTTGCTGAAGATGTGGCCGCGCAACAGCGGAATGTTTGCAGTTTGAAAGTAATCGGGATTGATCGCGCGAAACTCAACCAGCGGGCCCTCGTTTGGCGGGTAGACCTTTCCTTCCACGGAAATGTTGCCGTTGAACCCGCGCTCCTCAATCGGAAGATGTGAAGTGAGGCCAACTGATTGCACGCCGGGCACATTCTTTACGCGCTCGATTACCTGCTCGTAGAAATGAATCGCCGATTCCGCGTCCGTGTATTTCTCGCGCGGCAATGTTAGTTTCGCCGTGAGAAGATGCTGCGGCCGGAGTCCCGGTTCGACTTCGCGAATACGCAGCACGCTGCGAATCATCAAGCCGGCGCCGATCAGCAGCACCACCGCGGCGGCGACTTCGACAACGACGAGGATCTGGCGCAACCAACCGCCAACCAGACTGTCCGATACACTGTTGCCACCTTCCTTCAGCGTCTTT
>DATJKO010000121.1:0-9039 GCA_035491355.1 Pyrinomonadaceae bacterium | reverse complement strand
AACCATCGATCGCTTCGCCGCGCAGAAGCTCGACGAGAAGCAACTCTCGATCACGCTGATCGATCTTCGTGACCCGGAACATCCGGTCACAGCGAGCTTCCATGGCAACGAACGCATTTATCCTGCGAGTGTTTCCAAACTATTTTATCTCGTTGCTGCGCATCGTTGGCTCGAAGACAAGAAGATCGAGTTGACGCCGGAGTTGACGCGCGCCCTGCGCGACATGATCGTCGACTCCTCGAATGAAGCGACGCAGTACGTGGTCGATGTGATCACGCATACGACGGGCGGTTACGAGTTGCCGCCGAAGGAGATGGACGACTGGCAGTACAAACGCAACGCAGTCAATCGCTACTTCGCGGAGCTTGGTTACACGAACATCAACATCAATCAGAAGACCTTTTGTGAAGACGCCTACGGGCGCGAACGTGTCTCGCGTGGGCCGAACGGCGAGAACCGTAACAAGCTGACGACCGACGCCACAGCGCGATTGATGATGGAGATCGTCACCGGGAAAATAGCCAACGCGGCGCGGACGGCGCAGATGATGGAGTTGTTGAAACGAGATTACAAGGGCAAGGGTGACGATACCGACGATCAGGGGACGGGCTTTACCGGCATAGCGCTGAAAGGTCGTGAGGGTTATCGCCTGTGGTCCAAAGCCGGCTGGACGAGCACCACTCGTCACGATGTCGCGTACGTCGAAATGCCTGATGGGGGCAGGTTTGTTTTGGCGACTTTTACGACCGACCATTCGCGCGACCGCGAGATCATACCGAGCGTCGCGCGCCTCGTAATCGATGGACTGAAAGAAGTGAAGTAAAAGGAAATCCAGTAGTGGCGTACTTTGGAGATATGCAGAGTTGAAATCAAGGCACTACCGAAATCTAAAGAAACTCTGAGCGATGAAGAACGAGCTCGAAACCAAGGTCGAAGAGATCAAGCAGGACGCCGACGTGCAGCGTGCGTTGGAACAAACAGCTCCCGCGCAGCAAAAGAAAGCGACGCTGCGAACGAGACTACGCGACAAGTTTGTTATCGGATCGCATCTCGCGCTGCTGATTGTGATCGGCGTGGTCTATCAGCTCATTGATATTCGGTTTAAGTGGTTTTTCGAGTCTTACGAGCTGGTTGAAAAGCTCATCATCGCGGTGTCAGTTGCGGTGGTGTGCCTCATGTTGCTGCGTCTGATCGAAGTTTACTTCATCGGGCGCGTGGCGAATGCGGTCCACAAGTACAACCTGAATCGTGTCGCGCGGTTGGTTGTGTGGCTGGTTATCGGGTTCTTCGTCCTCACAATCCTGTTTCAGAATTGGTACACCGCAGTCGTTTCGTTTGGTCTGATTTCGTTGGTCCTCGGCTTCGCGCTGCAGACTCCGATTACCAGCTTCATTGGTTGGGTCTACATCCTGGTGCGCGAGCCTTATCGCGTCGGCGATCGCATTCGCATCGGTACGGCGACAGGCGACGTTATCGACGTCGGCTACCTCGACACGACCTTGTGGGAGTTTGGCGGCGACTTTCTTTCGACCGAGCATCCGAGTGGCCGCGTGATCAAGTTTCCGAATTCATCGGTGTTGAGTACGCCGGTTTATAACTACACGTGGCCGCTGTTCCCATACATCTGGAACGAGATTAAGTTTCCCATCGCGTACAACTGCGATCTGGACTTTGTCGCCAAGACAATGCAGGAGGTTGCAGAGCAGGAAGTGGGCGAAGCGATGATGAAACACGTGCGCGTGTTTCGTGAACTGCTGGCCCAGACGCCGGTGAACCGGCTCGAGGTGCAGGAACGGCCGGTGGTGTTGTTTCGTGTGGCCGACAACAGTTGGCTGGAAGTGATCGTTCGTTATCTCGTTCCGCCGAAGGAGGCAGGCCGTGTGAAAAACCGGCTGATGAAGAAACTGCTCACCAGGTTGAGCGCCGAACCGGATCGCGTCAGATTTCCAAAAGGCGACGCGCGTTGACGCGTTAGCGGGAACCTTTTGTTTGCCGGCGTGTCTAAGTCCGTGATTGAAGTCGGGAGGAACACCGATGAAACGGATCAAAGATTCAACGCCGCCGCCATTTATCAATGTCACGCCACTGATCGATGTCCTGCTGGTCTTGCTGATCATCTTCATGGTGGCAGTGCCACTTAATCCGTCTCGCTTTCTGGCGCAGGTCCCGTCCCCACCTGATAACAATTCTCAAGTTGACCCTAACCCCCTCACGCTGGTGGTCACCATCGAGGCCGACAGAACGCTAAAGCTGAATCGCGATGCTGACATGGGCACGGTCGACGATCCTTCAAAGCTGACGAAACGGCTGGTCTGGGTATTCAATGAACGAGCAAAGAACCGCTCATATCGTGCGGACATGGTCAATCGGTTCGATTTGCCGGACGCGGTGCGTGTCGAAAAGACGGTCTTCATCAAAGCCCCACGCAATATCTCCTACGGCGAAGTCGCTCGTGTGATGGATGGTCTAAAAGGCACTGGCGCCTCGCCAATTGGTCTCCAACTGGATGACCTGAAGTAGTAAGTCGCCTTTATTCTGCAAGAAAGGCTGGGTTTGTCGTTCCGGTCTTGTGTAAGCGGGCGGAAATGAGTTGTAATCTGCCGCTGAGGAGATTTGGAATGAGAAACCCCCGTGTTTGGTTGTTCAGGACTGGTTTGGCGCTTCTTTTGACACTCGCAGTCGGTACCGACTCACCGGCCCAGGACATAACCGGCGGCGGCAGCCTGATGCGGGACATCACCGGCGGCGCCGCTTTGATTTTTCGCGCCCCGACGAATCCGGCAGTTCACATGAGTGGCGGTCAGGGCACGCTCGGCGGCGGCAAGGTCAAGCCCGGCCGCGGCGCGAAACCCCCAGTCCGACAACAAGACACGATCATCGCGCGGGCCAACGCCGCTCGAAGTGCTTCAAAGACTCGTGAGGCGGAAGAGCAGTATCAACTCGCGGCGAAGATCGCGCCCGATGATGCCCGTGCCCATGCCGGCCTAGGTAATGTCTACGTCGATCAAGGCCGCTTCGCTGATGCGGTGACTGCTTACCAGCAAGCACTCAAAGTAAAACCCGATTACAGTGCCGCCTATCTGCCGCTCGCGTTTTCACTCGCGCGCCTGAACCGATATCCGGAATCGATCGACGTCTACCAACAGACGCTGAAGTTCGATCCGTCGAGTCCCGAGGTCTTTAACAATCTCAGTTTTGCCTACAATCATACTGACCGTTATCAAGAAGCGGTTGATTCGAGCATGCAGGCGATCAAACTGCTCGGCGAGACCGGTGAAGCTTTCAAGCTTGGGTTCCAGGAACGAAACGAAATTCGCTCGTACGCCTACAAGAACCTGGGCAACGCCTACAACGGCATGAAGCGTTACGACGAAGCGGCCAACGCGCTGACGACACCCGCCGAGATCGAACCGAAAAACGCTTCGGCCCATTTCAATCTCGGACTCACGCTCTATAACGCCGGCCGTTATTCAGAAGCGATCGAATCGTACAAGGAAGTCGTCAAACTTAGACCAACATTGGCGGTGGCTTATTTCAACCTCGGCCTGACTTACTACGCGATCAATGACAAACCAGCGGCAATGGCCCAGTATGAAACACTGAAAGGCATCGACGCCGAAATGGCCAAACAGCTTTACGACGCGATAAAGCATTAACTCCTTCATCCGTGTTCCCGTCAGCACGAGAACACGGACCGCTCCTCAAATGGTGCACGGGCAGGATCATGCTCAAGTTGCGAGTGACGCTAGCACTCAAGCGGGCGGATCCGCGCGCCAAAAATGGACCCTCACGCAGGAAGCCTTTGACAAGTTACTCCTTTCCCTCGGGGACGACCGCGACAGCGGCGGCAAGAAGTACCTCGAAATACGAAACAATCTGACGCGCTTCTTCGAATGGCGCGGCTGCCCGTTCCCCGAAGACCACGCCGACGAAACAATCAACCGTATCGCCAAGCGAGTCGCCGAGGGCGAACAGATTCAGAATCCCGCCGGCTACGCGATGGGCGTGGCGCGGCTGCTGGTGCTCGAGATCGTAAAAGGGCGCCAGCGAGAGCAAGTCGCGCTGAATGAGATTTCGACGAGTTCGACAGAGGAATACGACGACTCGAGCGACGCCGAGGACCGAATCGGGTGTCTGCGCCAGTGTCTCGGCGGGCTGTCGACCGACAACCGCCAGTTGATCACCGACTACTACGAAGGCGATAAGGGCGACAAGATTCAAAACCGCAAGAAGCTGGTCGAGAAGCTCGGAATTCCGGTTAATACATTGAGAATGAGAGCTTTACGCCTGCGTGACCGGCTTCAGGTGTGCGTCGAGGACTGTCTGACCAAGGCGTGAGCAAAAAAAATGTGTGATGGTTCGGTTAATTCGACCACTCATAGACGGAAAGCGGGTTTTCCCAGAGACCCCGCGGTCCGAAACTTCCTGTAGTGAAACTGAGAAAACCGAATAACTGATAGCAGGTGCGTATGGCTACCGATCTGATGAGCGAAAAACTAATTAACCGATATTTGCTGGGCGAATTGCCAGAAGAGCAGCAAGTTGAAATCGAAGACCGGGCTTTTAGTGACCAGGAATTCATGGCCATTATCACCGCGGCCGAGAACGATTTGATTGACGAGTATGTCCGCGAGCAGATGTCGGCAGCGGACCAGGGCCGGTTCGAATCGCGGTTCCTGGCGTCAGAGTCACGCAGAAAGCGCGTGGAATTCGCCCGCGCCCTGACCCAATTGCTGGATGAAACACGCGTTACGGAAAGAGAGACTCGGAAGGTCAGCGCAGCTCCGGTTTCCTGGCGTGAGGCGCTGGCGGCGTTTTTCAACGGACTCAATCCCGTCGGCAGGTTGGCGCTGACGGCAGCCACCTTACTCATACTCGTGGGAGGCGCCTGGTTGATCACCCAAACGCTTACATTGCGCAGTCAACTGAACCAGCTTCAAGCGCAGCGGTCTTCGCAGCAGAACAATCAGCAGACGCTTGAACAACAGGTGGAGTCTGAACGACGACGCAATGACGAGTTGTCGGCCCAACTCAATCAGGAGAAGCAACAGCGAGCGCAGAGTGACGAGTCTCTACGTCAATTAAGCGAATCAGTGAAGCAACAGCAGCAACCGAACGAAGCGCCGCGTTCCATCATCGCTTCGTTGGCGCTGTTGCCCGGCATTTCACGTGGCGCAACTACCCAACCAAAACTAATCCTGCCGCCCAACGCCAGCGTTGCGCGACTGCAAATCGGAATCGAACCGGAAGAAGACTACCAAAGCTTCGGCGTCGAACTGCGCACCGCGAACGGTCGTCCCGTTTGGATGCGCGACGCGCTGACGGCCCGAAGCTCACGTGGCGGGCGATCGGTACGGCTCACGCTTCCCGCAAGCGCTCTCCTGCCAGGTGAGTACGAACTCAGATTGAAAGGTGTGCCCAAGAGTGGTCCACCCGAAGACGTTGCGTTCTACTATTTTGAAGTTATGAAGCGCTAGAAAGATTCCCGATCATGAAGAGAATTCTGCTGCCCGCCTTTTTATTTGTTCTCACCGCTTCGTTCACAGTTCAATCACAAACACAGACCCAGCCAAACGGTGTCACCCTCGAGCAGGGAAAGGTCGTCGCGCGCGACATCTCGGGAGGCGATACGCACCAGTACAACCTGACTGTTCCGGCTGGTGGTTACGCACACGTCGACGTCGATCAGATCGGCATCAATATCGCCGTGTCCGTTTTTGCGGAGGGTCAAAGGGTGAGGCAGGTGGACAACAGCGCCGGTGGGAATCCGGAGTTGTTCGCCCTCGTCGCTGAAAATGCGACGACGTACCGCCTCGAAGTCGCGGCACCGGACAAATATGCCGGGACCGCCAAGTACACGATAGTGCTCAAAGAAACGCGCCCTGCTACGGCAACAGACAAGGCGACTGTCGAAGGACAGAGGCGGTTCGAAGACGGGTTCCAACTTGTCTACCAGCAGACGAAAGAAGCGCGAACAGGGGCGGTCGCAAAGTTTCAGGAGTCTATCCCGTTCTGGCAGGAGGCAAAGGACAAGGCGTCTGAGGCCCGCTCGTACTACATGATGGCCTACACGTACATTCAGCTCGGCGAGTACGCCAAAGCCGAGGAGACGGCCACCAACGCTCTGCCGATCGCCAAAGCGTCCGGCGATAAATCAGTCGAGGCTTATCTCTTCGACACGATTGGCCTCAGTTACAACGAGCGGGGACTGCGAAAGAAAGCCCTCGAGTTCTTTGAGCAGGCGTTGCCGTTAAGGACGGCCACGGATCGCGTCGGCCGCGCCAGTACAATCAACAACATCGGTATCGCTTATGCGTGGCTGAGTGAACAACGGAAGGCGTTGGAGTACCTGACCGAAGCCGCACGAATATTGGGCGAATTAGGGGATCGGAAACAGCAAGCGAGCATCTTCAGTACTCTTTGTGTCGTTCACAGCGACCTCAGTGAGTTCAATACAGCTCTCGAATTCGGCAACCGTGCGTTCCAAATGAAACGCGAGCTCAACGACCAGGCGGGTCAGGCAATCGCGCTCAACAACGTTGGATCGGCGTACGCGGGTATGGGCGAATACGAGAAAGCGCTCGAGGCGTGGATTCAGGTGAATGCGATTCACCAGAAGCTGGGCCAGCTTGCCGGCCAGGGCATCGCGCTTAACAACATCGGGTGGGTCTACGCGATGATCGGCGATTACGATAAGGCGCTCGATTTTTACTATCAGGCGCTCGTGCCTTTTCAAAAACTACGCGACGTATATGGAGAAGCGACAACCCTCAGCAACATCGGCGTCAACTACGCTGACAAGAAAGACTATGCCAAAGCGCTTGAGATTCATCAGAAGGTGTTGGCCATCAGGGTTGACGACACGCTGGGCCGGGCAATCACGCTGAACAACATCGGCGGTTGTTATCAAAACCTCGGAGACAAAGCGAAGGCCCTCGAGTTTTACACGCAGGCCGTGGCGCTGCACCGCAAGTTGGGTAACAAACGACACCAGGCGACGTCTATCCGGAACCTCGGAACGTTTTATCGAGACAATGGCGAGTATGCAAAGGCGATCGAGCTTTTCATTGAATCACGCGAGATCAGCCGCGGGATCAACGATTTCATGGGTGAAGCTTCGTCGTTGGCCCATTGGGCCAAACTCGAACGCGAACGAGGCAACCTGCTCGAGGCGCACAAGTTAGTTGGCGAAGCCATTGCGACGACTGAATCAGTACGCCTCACGTTAAAGAGCCAGGCGGCCCGTGCCTTCTTCCTCGCGGCGTCACGCAAATACTACGAGCTGGATATCGACGTGTTGATGCGTCTGCACAAGCAGCATCCCGACGAAGGATACGCGGCGGCGGCGCTGCAGGTGAGTGAAAAGGGTCGGGCGCGGTCGCTGATGGATCTGTTGCGCGAGGCGCGGGCGGAGATTCGTCAGGGAGTTGATACCGCGCTAATAGATCGCGAAGGCGAATTGCGAAAAGCCATCGCCGAAAGCGCCGAACGTCAAACTCGTCTGCTGAGTGGAAAACCGACAGAAGAACAAGCGACTACGGCAGCGCGCGAGATCGAGATGTTGACGGTTGAGTTCGACCAGGTTCAGGCGCAGATTCGCGAGACGAGTCCGCGTTATGCAGCGTTGACCCAACCAGCGCCGTTGAATCTTGCAGAGATTCAAAAGCAGGTTCTGGATGACGACACTCTGTTGCTCGAGTATGCGTTGGGCGATGAGAAGGGTTACCTGTGGGCAGTCACGCCGGATTCGATCCGGAGTTATGAATTGCCGGCGCGAGCGACGATCGAAAAGGTAGCGCGGCGTTTCTACGAGCTTGCGACTGAACGAAGCAAGACTGTTCCCGACGAAACGATGGCCCAAAGACAGAAACGGCTGGCTGATGCCGACGCCGAGTATCCGCAGGCCGGCGCCGAACTCAGCAAGCTACTTCTGGCGCCTGTTGCTGCTGAGTTGAAGCAGAAACGATTGGTGATTGTTGGCGAAGGTGTTTTGCAATATGTGCCATTTGCGGCGTTGCCGTCCCCGGCGACCGATAATAGCCCGTTGATCGTTCGGCATGAGATCGTGAGTCTGCCGTCGGCGTCAGTGCTCGCGGTTCTGCGAAACGAAACGGTCAATAGAAAACCAGCCAGCAAGACTGTCGCTGTGTTGGCGGATCCGGTGTTCTCCGCGAACGACCCGCGACTTAAGACCCATTCGGCGCACGCCGACGATACCGCGGTGGCCGACGCGCAGAGATCTGCGGCGGAGTCCGGAGTTGGCTCGCTCACAAGGTTGCACTTCAGCCGGCAGGAAGCGGAAGACATCGCGCGTCTCGCCGGCGAGAAACGCAACTTCCAGGCGCTCGACTTCGCCGCCAGCCGCACCGTAGCGACGAACGACAAGTTGGGCGATTACCGCATCGTGCACTTCGCCACACACGGGCTAATCAACAATCATCATCCGGACCTGTCGGGCATCGTGCTGTCGCTCGTCGACGAACAGGGCCGTCCGCAGAATGGGTTCCTGCGGCTCTACGACATCTACAACCTGAAGCTCAATGCCGACCTGGTTGTGTTGAGCGCCTGTCAGACCGCGCTTGGCAAGGACATCAAAGGCGAAGGGTTGGTCGGACTGACGCGCGGGTTCATGTACGCGGGTGCACCACGTGTCGTTGCGAGTTACTGGCGGATCGACGATCGCGCCACGGCCGACATCATGAAGCGCTTCTACTCCGCAATGTTGAAAGACGGCCTGCGACCGGCAGCGGCGTTGCGCGCTGCGCAGATTTCCATGTTGCAGGACAAGCGCTGGCAGTCGCCACATTACTGGGCGGCGTTCACCATTCAGGGCGAGTGGAAATAGATCGGTGATCTTTTCACCGTCCCGGCCACATGAGTTAGGAGGCCGAAATGATCTATGGCTTTTTGCTAGCGCTTTGGTTGGCATGGGCACCGGCTGTTCTTGCTGGTCCGCTGCAGAAGCACGCGTCGCCTGTGGACGAAATGGTTCACACGGCGCGAATGTTGTGGAACCGCGGCGAGCAGAAGCAGGCCGTC
>DATJKO010000120.1:0-5520 GCA_035491355.1 Pyrinomonadaceae bacterium | reverse complement strand
CTGAAAAGTTTGATCCGGCACGACTATTGCGAATTTAAACTGCTCTGAAAATGGCCCCCGGCCTCTCGCTTAGTTCGACACAAAATGAGTCATAAAGATTTAATAGGTTCAGTCGATACTTAGACTTGCGAAAAGCGAGCTAAGCGTGATAGAAGTCGCGTCTTAATAGCAATCGCCTTCGCCGATTCCTCTTGAATTTGATTTCAGGTTCTACAACGTTTGGCTAGCAACACCCGGCGCTGCCCGCAGGGCTGAGGCGCGTTTACGTTTAACTCATTGCCTAAGGAGTTCCCCAGTATGTCGAAAACAATCAAGCTTTCTTTAATATGCTTGTTGCTGCTCGGTCTCAGCTCAATTGCGGCGGCGCAATCAACGACCACCGGCGCAATAGGCGGCGTAGTCAGTAATCCAAACAAGGAAGTCGTTCCCGGCGCTTCAATCAGCGTCAAGAACGTCGAGACGAACAAGGAAGATGCCGCCACCACTGACGACAGCGGACGTTTCAAAGTTGCGAACCTGCAACCCGGCCGCTACGCCGTCACTGTTAATTCATCAGGCTTCAGCGCGATCACGCAAGAGAACGTGGTCGTCGAAGTAGGCCGTGAGACCAACCTTGAGATCTCCTTGTCGGTTGGACCTGTGACAGGGTCAGTTGACGTCAGCGCAGAAGCGCCGGTTATCAACACCACGCAACAGGACTTCTCCAGCAACATCAACCAAACGTCGATCAATGAACTTCCGATCAACGGCCGTCGCTGGTCCAACTTCGCCCTGCTCACGCCGGGCGCCGTTCACGATGTTAACTTCGGTTTGATCAGCTTCCGCGGCATCTCGGGTCTGCTGAACAACAACACGATCGACGGTGGCGACAACAACCAGGCGTTCTTCGCCGAAGAGCGTGGCCGCACCCGCATCAGCTACTCGATCAGCCAGGCCGCAATTCGTGAGTTTCAGGTGAACACCTCGAGCTACTCGGCAGAGTACGGTCGCTCAGCGGGCGGCGTGGTTAACGCCATCACCAAGAGCGGCACGAACGAGTTTCACGGCGGCGTGTTCTACTACCAGCGCAACAACAAGTGGGGCGCTCGCAATCCGCTCGCTACGAAGACGGAACTCATCAATGGCGTGTTCACGCCGGTTGGTTTCAAACCGAAAGATGTTCGTCACCAGTTTGGCGGCACCATCGGCGGACCAATCGTCAAAGACAAAGCGTTCTTCTTCTTCAGCTACGACCAGCAGAACCGCGACTTCCCCGGTTTGTCGATCTTCTCCAGCAACACGTTCCTGAATCTGCCGACTGCTACTCGCACGGGCCTCGTCGCGCGTGGTTTGAGCAATACGCAGATTGACAACGCTCTCGGGTTCCTCCAGAGCCTGTCCGGTCCATTGGAGCGCACCGGCGACCAGAAACTGTTCCTGCCGAAGGTAGACTGGAACATCAACGACAAGAACACGCTGACCGTCAGCTACAACCGCCTGCGCTGGGAATCACCGGCGGGCGTGCAGACGCAAGCCACCAACACCCGCGCGCGCGACAACTTCGGCGACGACTTCGTCAACATTGATGCGGTGAACGTCAAGCTCGCTTCGACGCTGACGCCGAACTTGTTGAACGAATTTCGCATGCAGTGGGGACGTGACGAAGAAACCCAGTTCAGCCAGGCGCCACTTCCTGGTGAACCGACCAACGCTGTCAATGGTCGTTCGCCGCAGACGTTCGTCCAGAACGGTTTCTCGTTCGGTATGCCGGAGTTTCTCGACCGCGCAGCCTTCCCTGATGAGCGCCGCTGGCAGTTTGCCGACACGGTCACGATGACGACCGGCAATCACACCGTCAAGTTTGGTGGCGACATCAACTTCGTCAAGGACATCATCAACAACCTTCGTTTCATCGGTGGTGAGTTCAACTACACGGGCGCCAACGGCCTGCCCGATTTCATCGTTGACTACACCAACTTCACGACCAACGGCGCGATTCGCGCCTTGTCGAACGCCCCGAACGGCAATCTCGGCCTATGCTTCGGCACGACTCGTCGCGCCGGTAAATGCTACGCCGGCAACTTCAATCAGGGCTTCGGTGTGTTGGGTCTGGACATGAAGACCACCGACTTCAACTACTTCATTCAGGATGACTGGCGCGTCACTCCGCGGTTCACCTTGAATCTCGGCCTGCGTTACGAATACCAGCTCAATCCTGACCCGGTTAACGTCAACCCCGCACTGCCACAGACTAACAACAAGGTTGACGATCGCAACAACTTCGGTCCACGCATCGGATTTGCTTACGACCTGACAGGCGACGGTAAAACTAGTCTTCGTGGTGGCTGGGGTCTCTACTACGGCCGCGTGATTAACTCGACCGTGTACAACGCCCTCGTCAACACCGGCGTCGGCATCGATCAGGGCCAGCGTCAATTCACCACGACCGCGAACAGCTTGCCGGTCGCTTGCACTGGTACGACGCCGCCGACCAGCGCTGATAACTGCGCATTCCTGCCCATCTACCCGAACTTGTTACCATCTTCGAATCCGCCAGTTGGCGCCGTACAGTTCTTTGACGACGACTTCCAGCTGCCGCAGATTCACCAGTGGGACTTCATTTTCGAACGTGAAATCTCAAGAAACACCGTCGTGTCGGCTTCGTATCTCGGCAGCTTCGGCAACTCGTTGCCGAACTTCGTCGATACCAACCTGCCGCAGGCGTCGCGGTTCGTGTCGCTCAACGTCGTGGGTGGGCCGTTTGGCGGTTCAACACTTAACACTCCGATCTTCGTCGGTCCGCGTCCGAACCCTGCGTTCCTTCAGCTTACGGAGATCCGCAGCAACGTTTTCTCGAAGTATCACGCGCTGGTGCTCCAGGCCAATCGGCGTTTGACGTCGGGCCTGCAGTTCCAAACCAACTACACGCTGTCGAGAGCTTCCGATAACGGCCAGACATCGCAGACGTTCACGGCCAACAACGTGCCGTTCAACGCCTTCGATCAATCCGGTGAGGACGCTCTGTCCGGCTTCGACCGCAGACAGAAGTTTGTGGCCAGCATTGTGTACAGCCCGAATCCGTTCGCGGACGGCGCGGCCAAGCACATCTTCAACGGATGGACGCTCGCTCCGATTCTGAACGCCTTCTCGGGTTCGCGTTACACCGGTAACATCGCTAACAGCATTTCGCCGGCAACGTTCGGATTTGCGGGCAGTGCTTGTACGCCAACCCAGAACTTCCCGGCAGCCGCTGGCTGCAATACACCGGGCGGCGGCGCAAACGGCTCAGGCGGTGCTAACCGCTTCTCGCTGGTTCCGCGCAACTTCTTCAAGCAGCCGAACATTTGGTACGTGGACATGCGCGTTTCACGCAGGTTCAATATCACTGAAGGCACCAACCTCGAGTTCCTGGTCGAAGGCTTCAACGTCTTCAACCGAACGCAGGTCACGCTCGTGAACACCACGATCTATAACCTGTCAGGAAACACCTTGACGTTCAATACTCCATTCGGCAGCACCACGGGCGCGGACAGCACGCTGTTCCGCGAGCGTCAGGTGCAATTTGCCGTCCGCTTCGAGTTCTAAAAGACTCTCAAGCGAGTTCTCAAAAGGGCGTGTCGTTTCGGCGGCACGCCCGGTTTTTTTTCGCCTGACTTTATGGTTCAATCTCAAGTTCTTTCGGTTTACTTGAGAGTCTTCATTACCGCTCTATGAGAGGAAATCCTACAAATTGGCCAATGAACAGTTTGATGTAACGATTATCGGCAGTGGACCAGGCGGTTATGTGGCCGCTATCCGCGCCGGACAGTTGGGTCTGAAGGCAGCAATCGTCGAAAAAGATAACCGTCTCGGAGGAACGTGCACGCTTCGCGGTTGTATTCCCACGAAGCAGATGCTGATGTCGGCCCATATCTACGAACAGATGCAACACGCCGGCGACTTTGGGGTGCAGGCTTCCGGAATTCAGCTCGCCTTTGCCGATGTCCAAAAGAGAAAAGACAAGGTTGTTTTGAAGAACGTGAAGGGCATCGAGTACCTGATGAAGAAGAACAAGGTGACGGTGATCAAAGGCACAGGGAAACTGGCATTGCCCGGCAAGTTGGAAGTCACTGACGCTGAAGGAAAGAAACAGACGATCGAGACGAAGAACATAATCATCGCCACGGGTTCAGTTGTGCGACCGATTCCGGGTTTTGAGACTGACGGCGTACACGTTGTTAACAGCGATCACATTCTCGAGTTGAAAGACGTGCCGAAGTCGCTGATCGTGATGGGAGCGGGGGCAGTTGGTGTTGAGTTTGCTTCCGTGTATTCGCGGTTTGGAGCGGAGACGACGGTCGTTGAGTTGTTGCCGCGGTTGGTCCCCCTGGAAGACGAAGAAGTTTCGAAGGAGCTCGAGCGGAGTTTCCGCAAACGCGGTATCAAGTCGCAGGTCGATACGAAGCTCGAGAAACTGGAGAAGACGGAAACTGGCGTGCGTGTTACCGGAAAGACGTCGAAGGGCGAGGCGGTGAGCCTCGAGGCCGAGATGTTACTGGTAGCGGTGGGGCGCATGCCATATACGGAGGGACTCGGCCTCGAAGGTACAAAGATCAAAGTCGAAAAGGGTTTCATCAAGGTTAACGAGTTCCAACAGACAGATGAAAAAAACGTCTACGCGATCGGCGATGTGGTCCCGACTCCGCTATTGGCGCACCTCGCGTCGAAGGAAGGGATCGTCGCGGTCGAGCATCTCGCCGGGAAGAAGGACGTGCGGCCGATCAATCTGCGACTAGTGCCGAATTGCACTTACTGCGACCCGGAAGTCGCATCTGTCGGTCTGACGGAAGCGAAAGCGAAGGAACAGGGTTACGACGTGAAGATCGGCAAATTTCCGTTCTCCGCCTCAGGCAAAGCGCGCATCATCGGGGAGGAAGAGGGATTCGTAAAGATCGTCAGCGAGAAGAAGTACGACGAGATTCTTGGCGTACACATCCTCGGTCCGCATGCGACCGAGTTGATTGCCGAAGCGTGCGTCGCCATGCAACTCGAATCGACGGCTGACGAGCTGGGCCGAACGATGCACGCCCATCCGACGATCTCCGAAGCGGTGATGGAAGCGGCCGAAGGCGTTCACGACATGGCGGTTCATATATAAGCAATGGATCAACCCGAGAAAACTGATCAGAATAACGATGCGGGCCATAAGCGCGGGCGCAGACGACGTCCTGCTCGCGGCCGTTTTCAGATGCGCGTCAGCACGAAATACGCACCGCAAAACTCGACCAGCGATAAGCCGTTGAGTTGCACCACTGAGACTTCGCTCAAACCCGAGCAACAGATCGAGCTCTACCGCTACCTCAAACTGACGCGACTCGTTGAAGAGCGTCTGGTCAATCTGTATCGACAGACGAAAGTCGTCGGCGGCGTGTTTCGCTCGTTGGGCCAGGAAGCCACGGCCGTCGGCAGTGCATTCGCTTTGCAGCAGCAGGACTTCATCACGCCGCTCATTCGCGACCTCGGCGCCGTTCTCGTCAAAGGCATTCGACCACGCGACATCTT
>DATJKO010000119.1:0-2619 GCA_035491355.1 Pyrinomonadaceae bacterium | reverse complement strand
GCGACGCCATCCGGCGCGAGTTGATGTTCGCGGATGTGGGTCACTTCCCTCGAATCACGCTCCTCGATGGGTATCTGATCACCTGAACTGAGCGACAGATCGAGTGTCGTCAATGGCGCCGCGACATAGAACGGAATCTTGTGTTCACGTGCGAGCACGGCGACCATGTACGTGCCGATCTTATTCGCGGCATCGCCATTTGCGGCGATGCGATCCGCGCCCACGACAACGACGTCAACTTTGCCACTCTTCATCACGTGACCAGCCATGTTGTCGGTAATGACTGTGACCGGGATGTCGTCCTTGGCCAGTTCCCACGCGGTGAGACGAAGTCCCTGCAGGAATGGTCTCGTTTCATCCGCAATGACAGCGACCCGCTTGCCTGCGTCGCGTGCTCCACGAATAACTCCGAGCGCCGTGCCGTAATCGCCGGCGGTTGCGAGCGCGCCCGCGTTGCAGTGTGTGAGCACTGTCGCGCCGTCAGGGATCAGTGGACCACCATGTTTGCCAATCGCGCGATTCGCGGCAATGTCTTCAGCAAAGATCGCGAGGGCTTCGTCGACGAGAGCTTTCTTAACGGCCTCGACATCGTTGAGATTTCTGTTTCGTTGGAACGCGGTGCGCATCCGCTCGATGGCCCAGAAGAGATTGACCGCAGTAGGACGCGTCTTGCCCATCACGTCGCAGATGTACCCGAGATCGTCTTCGACATCGGCGACTGAAGTGCCGACTGATTGACTGGCGCCGAGTGCGATTCCCATTGCGGCGGCGACACCGATCGCCGGGGCGCCCCGGATTACCATCTTCTTGATCGCTTCCGCCACTTCGTCGTAAGAACGCAACATCAGGTAGGTTTCTTCCGACGGCAGCAGCCGCTGGTCCAACATTCGCACGCCGTCTTTTGTCCACTCGACTGTTTTGATCATTAACTTTTACTTGGTTCGTTGTTCTTGGAGCTTTGTTTTTATACTCGATGTTGGCGACAAAGCACAAAGAACAACGAACTGAGTACAACGCTATTTGACACTGCTGGACTCGCGTGTTAGTGTGCCGCGTTCGTAAACGCTGATCTTTGTAGATAAGAAGTGTCCGGGTGCCCCAACAAAGGGGAGAATAGGGAAGCGGGTGTGAATCCCGCGCGGTCGCGCCACTGTAATGAGCACGCCTTTCGGCGATGTTCTAAGCCAGGAGACCTGCCCGACACTTTGCAGCCTCTAAACACCCGCGCAAGGTGTTCAGGCCGCTACGGGTTTACACGAGTCCCGCTGACGCCTGCCTTCCTTGCCGGAGGAAGACTGAGTCGTTGGCGGGACTTTCTTGTTAGCACTCCCTTTCAAAACCATATCGGTTCGCGCGCTGGTCCTGATCTGTGCGCTGCTGGCGTGCGCCTGTCATTCAGGCCGGCCGGCTGCGGAGAATTCAACTCGCGAAATCACTGACGACACGGGCCGGCAAATGCCGTTACCGGCGCGTGTCGACCGCGTGATCTCGCTCGCGCCGAACCTCACGGAAATCGTATTTGCTGTCGGCGGCGGCGATAGTCTCGTCGGCAACACGACTTATTGCGACTACCCTGCGCAAGCGAAAGCGGTCGCGAAGGTCGGCGATTCAATTCATCCCAGTCTCGAGGCGATCATCGCCCTGCGACCGCAGGTGGTCCTGATCTCAACCTCATCGCAGCTCGAGGCGTTCACGCGTCAACTTCAGGATCGCAACATCGCCGTGTTCGTGAGCGATCCTCACGACCTCGAGGGAATCTTCCGCTCGATTGACCAGGTCGGCCAAATACTGGGACAGACGGAACAAGCGAGCCAGTTGCTGAAGTCGTTGCGCGAGCGGGTGGATGCAGTTGAGCAGGCGGTCAAACAAACGAAACCCGTGCGGGTGTTTTATCAAGCGTCGGGCGAACCACTTTACGCTGCGGGCCGCGACGCGTATGTCACCGACTTGATACGTCGTGCGGGTGCGATTTCCGTGACTGCGGATGTGCCGGGCGCCTGGCCCAAGTACAGCAAAGAGTCGGCACTCGCGGCACAACCGGAAGCGATCATTCTGCCGACCGGCGGCTCGATGGGGGCGGCAAACTCGACCGTCGACGAATCGTTGCGCACGTCGCCGGCGGTGCGTTCAGGCCGCGTCTACAAGATCAATGACGATTATCTAGCTCGTCCTGGACCACGAGCTATCGATGGACTGGAAGCGATGGCCCGCGCGCTTCATCCGGAGGCGTTCAAGCTATGAGCGTGGCGCTTTCAACTCACGCAGGCGCGATACGGCGCAGCCGGGTTACGTTACGTAAGACCGTCGTATCATGTGCGGCGCTTGCGCTGACATTGCTGCTGGCGGTGCTGTTGTTGTCGCTGATCGGCAGTGAGCCGCTACCTTTGAAGGCTTCGTTGTGTTCGCTGTTGTCGTTCGGCACGTCGCCGTGTGGTCTGACCCAGGACCAGTTTGACATTCTGTTTCAGATTCGACTGCCGCGAATCCTACTCGCCGCGGCGGTTGGTGGTTCACTCGCTACGGCGGGCGCGAGTTACCAGGCGTTGCTGCGAAACCCGCTCGCCGAGCCTTATCTACTGGGTATTTCAAACGGCGCGGCGGTGGGCACGATGGTGGCGC
>DATJKO010000118.1:0-3219 GCA_035491355.1 Pyrinomonadaceae bacterium | reverse complement strand
TCGCTGGCGCAACGAGGTCAGCCGCGGATCTCCGCCGAGCCGCCTGACAGAAACGAACCGCCGTCGGATGGGAGTGGTGGCGGTAGTTCGGGCGATGGGCCGGTTGATGTGCGCAGAAAACTTGGACGGCACTTGCGCGCGATCAGGGAACACAAACCGCAGGAATTGCGCATCGCGGTGAATGGTCTGCCGGTGAGCTCGTTGAAAGTCAGTTCAGACCGGACGGAAGTCGATCTCAACCTAAACGCGGACGAGCTCATTGAGTTCATCGAGATCACCAGCGAGCAAGGCGTGCAACTGCTGTTTCTCAGTAGTGGAAAAGGATCTGAATCCGAGCAGTGGGCTTGGATCGAGCTGAGCGAAGGCCGTTCGTTGGCTGCGTTCCTGCGGTCGCAGGATGTGCCGACGCTGCGCGTGATCTACCAAGATCCATTACCGGCGGAGCTTTCCTCGAACCAGGAAATGCTTATCGCCAGCAGTTTGTCCTCACCCCTCGCTTTGGTCCAGGGCGGCGACGAAGCGGTTGAGTCGAAGGTGGCGACTCATCGTGTCGTCGATTTTTTGCGGTCATGGACCAAAACACTTCTTCGCGTTTTTCAGCGCACGAAGATCGGTTCCGACGAGGCTGCCCGCGAGTCGAGCTTCTCGATACTGTCAGGTCATGTAGATCGCCGGCGTATGTGGACGCGTCCCGGCCTTGTCGCCGTCGTCGTCGCGTTGTTACTCATGGCGGGCTGGCTCCTCTGGATGAAGCAGCCGGAAGCGACTCTGACCGCGGGTATCTTGTTGGAGCGCGCCGCGGTTGCAGAGCAGGGGATCGAGCAGACGCGCGATCACGTCAGTCATCGCTTTGTCAATCTCGAGGAACGTCGTTCAGCTGAAGGCGCGGTGGTTTCACGGCGGCGGATCGAGATCTGGAACAACGCGGCCACTGGTGATCGCTCCCAGAAAGTCTATGACGAGGCGAACCTGCTTGTTGCCGGCGTCTGGCAAAAGGCTGATGGTGCACGCCTCGTTTATCACCACGGCTCGAAACCTCGACCGCAGGCCACGCAGTTAGCGCCGGCGGATCTGTTGCTCGGTTTGGAAGACATCTGGCAACTCGATCCTTCAGCGAGAGTTTTCGGCGACCTGGTTGTGGAATCTAGCGCGGTCAAGGTCGAGCGACGATCGACGAGTTACGTTCTGAGTTACGAAAAAGAGCGGGTGATTGGAGCTAGTCGCCTGCTGAAAGCCACGCTCACGTTGAACCTTTCTGACCTGCGTCCAATCGAGCAGACGTTGTTGGTGCAGCGTGGCGGCGATTTACGTGAATACCGGTTCGCAGAAGCGAGCTTTGAGCTGCTGCCCAGCAGCGGTGTGAACAAAGCCGTGTTCGAGATGGAACCGGAACTGATAGGAGGGGCCCGACCAAGCGGCAGGACCGGCGATTGGGCGCACCGGGAGCTCACTTCGAGCCGTGTCCCTCCGTTGACTGGCGCGTTGACCCCAGCCGTAGCCTCGGCCGAGTTGGAAGTTGACGTCGCTTACTTGCTCAATCAGGCGAAGGCCGACCGGAATGAGCAAGTTGCCCTCACGCGCAGCGCAGGTGGGTCGTTGCGCGTTGAGGGGATTGTTGAGACTGACCAACGAAAGAATGACTTACTGCGCGCGCTCGCGCTGGTAAGTCACAACCCGGCAGTTATCATAGATATCCGCACAATTGACGAGGCACTCCAGCGCACGACGACGCCCAACTCGATCTCGATCCACCAGGCAGAAGTAACGGCGAACACCGTCGCCGTAGATCGCGAGTTGCGGGAATACTTTTCCAGGAACAGTTCAATTGAGAACGGCGATGCTGACGAGGCCGTCAGGTCGTTTTCGTCGCGAACTGTGAAGCGAGCGTACGACGCGTTGTTTCACGCGATTGCGCTGAAGCAGTTGTTGAACAGGTTTGCGAATGTCGACATGCGCACGGTTGCGCCTGACGCACGCGTGAAGTGGCTGGCGATGGTGCGCGAGCAGGCCGCAGCGTTCGAGCGCGCGACGACGCTTTTGCGACGTGAATTACAGCCGATCTTTTTTGCCGGCGTCGAGCCTCAGGTAGATCCGGGATTGGTAATCGATAGCGATGAGGATCTGGCGGTGGCTGTCGAGAAGTTGCACACGATGGCAATGGCCAATAACGAGGCGGTGCGCACGGCGTTCACGATCTCGTCCAGGAGTTCTGCCGCGGCGTTGAAATCGTCTTTCTGGCGTTTCTCGGCAAATGCGCAGGCGTTGGCCCAGCGGATCGAGCACTACACGAAGTAAGTTGCCCAGCGGTGAAGTTGATTTGAGTTTGGTGTTGCAGGAGCCCAGGTAAGAAGAAAAACACGTTTTCGTCCGTGCGGATTTCCGGGAGAGATGACGAAAGCGAGTCTCAACCACGCTGTGCCCGGAAAGCGTCATAACCACAGGAGAAACTCGCGATGCCCAGAACCCCAGAAGTCTGCTCGTCTGCCTTCTGTCCTCAGTATCAGGTAATCAACGATAGAGTCCCGGCACTCACGTCATTCCGGCAAATCTTTTTCATGCGGTTTGCAGTTACAGCGATGGTCCTCCTGCTCCTCTTCGCTTTTTCGAACAGAGCTTACGGTCAGGGCTCGACGGCGACTTTGAGTGGCACCGTTACGGATCAGAATGATGCGGTGGTGCCCGGCGTGAACGTCGCAGTCATCAGCATCACGCAGGGATTTCAGCGATCGACGTCGACGAACGGCGAAGGGTCTTTCGTTGTGCCGCTTCTGCCGCCGGGCACATACACCGTCAAAGCTGAACGCGAGGGATTCACGACAGCGGAAGTTCGAGACGTCGTCCTGAACGTGAACGATCAGGTCACGATAAATATTCCACTCAAACTTGGTTCGCTAAGCAGTCAGTCAGTCGACGTGCTCCCCACGCCACCATTGCTCGATCAATCACCGATGGTGGCGACTACAGTCGATCGTGAGTTTGTGTCGAACCTGCCGCTTAACGGGCGCGGCTTTCAACAGCTAATCACGCTCTCGCCGGGTGTGGTGCTGACGAAGACGTCGGTCACCGATCAAGGTCAGTTCAGCGTCAACGGACAACGAGCAAATGCGAATTACGTGACGGTCGATGGCGTGAGCGCCAACATCGGAATTATTCCCGCGGGGAACATTGGCCAGAGTAGTACGGGCGCGTTGCCGGGCTTCAGTGTCTCGGGTGGTACCA
>DATJKO010000117.1:0-3098 GCA_035491355.1 Pyrinomonadaceae bacterium | reverse complement strand
GCTGGTGGATCGCACGGGAACCCGAGTTCGTTGAGACCTGACAGAAGTAGATCGCGACGACGGCGATACTCCGCAGTGATTTGTTCCTGTGTGGTTGCGGCGATTTCAAAAGCAGCGAGTCCGCCCCATTGCGTCGGCGTTGAAACGCCGTTGGAAGAATAGAGCGTCGCTTTCTTGAGCCCGGTCATCCACGGTTCGGGAGCAACCGCATAGCCGAGACGACATCCGGTCATCGCATACGATTTTGAGAACGTGAACGACGTGATCGTCCGTTCAAACATTCCATCGAGCGACGCGATTGAAAAGTGCGTGCCGTCGTAGACCAGATCTTCGTAAGCCTCATCGGCCACGACGATGAGGTCGCGGTGTTGTGCAAACGCCGCGACAGCTTTTGCTTCGTCGGGTGTGAAGACAACGCCCGTCGGGTTCTGTGGTGTGTTGTAATAGATCGCCTTGGTGCGTTCACTTGTGTAACGCGCGAGCGTCTTTTGAAAACCTTCAGCGCGAGCTTCGCGCGTGGGAACGAGTACGCTGCGACCCTGGCAATGCGAGACCAAATCCTTGATTGGCGTCCAGTAAGGTGAGAAGAGAATCACTTCGTCGCCGGGATTCACGACGGATTGAAACGCGCCGAATAGGCCCTGCATGCCACCGTTCACGACGATCACGTCGCCATCTTCGGCGGGGATCTGGTTCTTGGTGCGCAGCTTCTCGGCAATGGCGGCGCGGAGTTCGGGAATGCCGGACGAGGGAGCGTATCGAGTTCTGTTCTCGTCGAGTGCTCGTTTCATGGCTTCGCGCACGGGTTCGGGCGTCGACATGAAGGGCTCACCGCCTTCGAACTGGTAAACGGTCGCGCCCTGATTGCGCAGCTGCATGATGCGGTTGCGCAACTTCACAATGTCAGAAAATCCGACTTCGTCGAATCGTGAAGCCAGTCGAAGAACCGTGGGCGAGGTTGTCACTTTTTGGATTCGTTCCTTCCGGTTTGTGCGCGGGACGACGGATTATAGCCTAAACCGTGAAAAGTGTTTAATGCGGGCCGGCGGATCGGGGCTGACCTCAGGCGATACCTTTAAGAAAAAGTTTTAAGTGACTGGCGCTAAGTGTAAGTATTGACACGCCAAATCCGCACGGGTAACATGCGGGTGTTCGTTAGGGCTGCTGGCCAACTCGCCATCGAGTCATTCCCAATTTTCGCAACGCCCGGCCCGATACCCCGATAGCGACGCCAGCAAGTAATTTCGCAATTTCAATTTGAGGCAGTTCAGAGCGAAATGAGTCGTCCCGCTGTAGCCATACCTGAAAAGCTCTTCTTCAAGATCGGCGAAGTTTGTGAACTCGCGGGCGTGCAGGCGCACGTGTTGCGCTATTGGGAATCGGAGTTTCCGATGCTCGCGCCGCAGAAGAACCGCGCGGGGCAGCGTGTTTATCGCAAGCGCGACGTCGAGATGGCGCTGCGGATCAAAGAGCTGCTTTACGAAGACCAGTACACGATCGCCGGCGCGAAAAAGCGGTTGACGAACGAGTTGCGTGGCGGTGGCAAGTTGAAGGTCGTCGGCAGCGAAGCCGAGGATCAGTCTGTTGTCGAGGCGAGTGCGTTTTCAGAGACGCCGGCTGGAGCTGCATCTGCGCCGGCCAGTGATGGTCACAGCGTTGCGCGACGCAGCGCTGAGGAGCGAAAGGGTTTGAGACAGTTGGCGACTGAGTTGCGCGGACTGCTCGCGTTGCTTGAGGCAGAGAACAAGGACCGCGCGAAGTAGGAACCACGGATTAAAGGGATCTTAAACGGATTCACGAATCAATCTGGGTTACTCGTTTGACAATTGTTCTTTTGCAGGATACTAAGTCAGGGAGACGGGACGTGGCGCAGCCTGGTAGCGCGCACGCTTGGGGTGCGTGAGGTCGCGAGTTCGAATCTCGCCGTCCCGACCATTTCTATTCGCTAACGGCTGCCTGCTTTGGCAGCCGTTTTTGCATCTCGGCAGACACGTTTGCGCAAGACGTGCAGGGTTTCCTCGGTGGGGCCAGCGTAACGTCAATCCGCTGATTGATTCACGATGATTCGAACTCACTTGGGCAAGATAGTTGCCGCGATCTATTTCCTTTGCGTCGGCGTCGCTTTGCACAAAAAGTCGGTTCTCAGCGGCTTCGCCGCCGTGATGTGAGGCGCGGCTTTGCCGCGCCGAAAAGGTCTTTTCTTCATTGGGGCTGCGCCCCTCGTTCGACCTTTGGTCCAAAAACCTTGGGGCAAAGCCCGAACCAGCGGCGAAGCCGCGGCGTTAGGAGTAGTCTTAACGGCGAGGCATAGCCTCGCCGCACATCGAGGCGGCGAAGCCGCAACGGTTCCGGCAAAGACTTTTTGTGCAAAGCCCGTCGGCGTCGCACTGTTCCTGATTCATTATTTTCCAGCACCAGGCGAGCTCGCACATTTAAGTACACGCGGACTTTTGGCGGCATGGATCCTTACGCTTCCTTGGAGCCTCATGTTGGTTCCCCTCTTCTGGGCCTTATTTCATGATGCGCAGCACATATTCTTCTCGATGTTCTTTGTTACGGCTGCTGCCATTAACAGCTTTTTGATTATGCGATCGGTAAATGCGCTTTGCCGCCCAGCGAGCAATTCCGGTTCGGCGAGTCGTGCGAATGAGTTATGAGGTCGTCACTAAGGTGGTCGAAGCGCAACCGCTCGCTGCGGTGCGACGTCGCGTGCGCATCGGAAATGTTGGACGCACGTGGAAGCCGGCGCTTGATCTCGTTTGGGAATTTCTACGTCGTCATGAAGGACTGCGAACGGGCGGGCATAACTGTTTTCTCTACCATCATCCTGCAAATCGTGAAGCAGCAATGGACGTTGACTTCGGGGTACAGGTCGTGCAGCGCTTCGAGGACGAGGGCGAAGTCACCTGTACCGAAACGCCGGCAGGCGAAGTCGTCATGACCACGCACATCGGCAGCTATGCGGAACTCCTTGTCGCACACAACGCGATACATTCCTGGCGTGCTATGACCGGGCGAGAGTTCGGCGGCTATTCCTGGGAAATCTACAGCGATTGGACAGACGACGAAACGAAACTTGAGACGCAGGTCATTTATTT
>DATJKO010000116.1:0-9326 GCA_035491355.1 Pyrinomonadaceae bacterium | reverse complement strand
GGCGATTGCTCGGGCTCGTTCGACCCACTGTACGTCGCCCGCGAACAATTCCGGAAAGTGATGGACCATCGCCGTACACGATCCCGACGGGCTGACAATCGCGTCCGCTTTGCTCTCCTCGAAAATGCGGATGAAGCGTTGCGCCACCCGGCGCGCATCGTCGCGATAGCCGGTGTTGAATGCCGGTTGCGCACAGCAGGTTTGCCGCTCGTCAAATTCAACTTCGCAACCAGCGCGTCGCAACACCGTAACGGTGCTCGCGCCCACACTGCTCCAAAGTTGATCGACGAGACAGGTGACGAAGAGAGATACCATCATTTGTTTCCGGTGCTTTGAGCTTTGTACTTTGTACTTTGTTCTTTGTTCTTTGTGCTTTGTTCTTGGCGCGCTTTGATGTTACGAACACTCAAAGTACAAAGTACAAAGCTCAAAGCTCAAAGAACAAAGCACCAAGTTCAAAGAACAAGCGTCACAACACCTTTCACATAATCATCATCATGAATATCGTCTGACAACGCAGTCTGCACGTCGTTCAACGAATGGTATTCATGCGTGATCAGTGCCGACGCGTCGATCTGGTCCTGTTGAATCAAATCCAGCGCGCGTGCATAAACGCTGGGACGCCCGTCAGCTTCAAAACCTCCCGACGCCCCGACGCTACTGACGAGCACGGGTTCGCGAAACAGAATGTTGTTGAGCACGCTCAAGTCAGTGCCGGCGTGTCCATGTCCGTAAAGCAGCACCGTCGCCTGTTTGCAGATGAGACCCGGAATCGAGTTGAACACCTCGCCCGCGCCCGAGGCCTCGATCAGGTATTCAACACCCTTGCCGCCGGTGTGCTCGCGTACTACTTCGACGAGGTCGCAGACGGACGGATCGATCGTTTCGTCGGCGCCCAGCCGCTTCGCCAACTCGCGTTTGCGCGCGTTCGGATCGCTGACGAACAGCGCGCCTTCGTAGCGCAGCACCTTTCGCAAATACTGGGTAAACAATAAACCCGCGGGACCAGCGCCGCATATTAACACGCTGCGGACGCGCCGCTCCGCTGTTTCCCCGTTAATCGCGTAACGGCCGCGCGCTTTCGTCGCGAAGTCGGACGAATGAACGACACATCCCAGCGGTTCAATCAGCGCCGCCACAGAAGGCTTGACCGGCGAGTTAATTCGCAACGCATTCACTGCCGGCACCGCAATGAACTCGGCCAGTCCACCCGGCAGCCCGGTAATGCCATGCTCGCGATAAAACTCACACTGATGAGAATTCTCGGTGCGACAGTATTCGCACAGAACGTCGCGGCGACGACTCACACAGTTCAATCCCTGGTCCACCACAACACGATCGCCGGCCCGCAAATCAGTGACCGCGTTTCCGACTTCCTCAACGACACCCGTGATTTCGTGTCCGAGAATTTGTGGCTGCAACTCGAGCGGGATCGGTTGTCCGTACTCGTTCGTGTTGTAGTTGGCGTGACCGGCGAAGATATGCGCGTCGGTGCCGCACAGTCCGACCGCTGAGACGCGCACCAGCACTTCATACGGCGACACGACGGGACGAGGCACGTCGCGCACTTCGATTCGGCGCACGTCGCACAACACGCTCGCTTTCATCGATCCGTTCATGTATCCAATTCCGTGGTGTCCAACGCTCCCGCAGCACATAACGCTGCAAACCGATCCATCGTTTCCCGAACGCCAATCTCCAGCGGAGTCGACGGGAGATCCGCGATGAATCGCCGGATCGCAGTGTCGTCCAACGCCGGTGCGATCGGTATCGGTGGACCACCAAACGTGATCAGCGAACTGTTCGTCAGTTCGTTAATCAAGTCCGCGATGCGATTTACTGTCACCGTCTCGCCGTGAAGATTGAAAACGTGAGCACCTTCCGGAGTCTTGTCGGCACAAGCGATAAACGCTGCTGCAGTGTCGGCCACGTATTGGAAATCGGTCGCGCCGCCGAAGCGAATGTGAAACGGACGTTCGAGGACGGCGGCTTTCATCGCCTTCGTGGGATCGCTCGTCAGACCAAAATCGCGATTCACACCGTAAACGGTCAACGGCCTCAGGCCCACGCTGCACACGCCATGATCGAGAAAGTAAATCCGCGCGTTGCCTTCGTTCGCTCGCTTGAAGACGCCGTAGTGAGTCGAGGGTTCGCACGCGGCGGTTTCGTCGAGCACTGCATCGTCGTCGTTCAAGCCGTAAACGGCCGCCGAGCTGGCATAGACGACGCTGTTGATGCTGAGTGACCGAGCTGCTTCGAAGACGTTGAGCGTTCCGACAACATTCACCATCGCGCCGCCGATCGGATCGGCTTTACAAATCGGTACCTGCAAACCCGCAAGGTGGATGACGCGAGTCGCTTGGGAAAACGCGAGCGCACGCTGCACGACCGCTCCGTCAGTGATATCGCCCAGTACGAAGCGAACGGTTGCGAGTTGATCCGGATCCATGATCGCGCGCAGGCGGCGTGGGTCGTCACTGCGATCGAAGACGACGGCATCGTCGCCGCGCTCGACGAGTGCTTTGACGATCCACGATCCGATGCAACCGTGAGCGCCAGTGATGAAGTAAGTCGCAGCCATCTAGTTGAGGCGGTAAAACGTTCGCGCATTCTCCGCGAAGATCATGTTGCGGTCTGCGTTTCCAATATGCGAGAGAATCTCCTGGAAAGATTCCAGCACTCTCGTGTACGAAGCCGCCAACAAACAAACCGGATGATCGCTCCCGAAGATCAGCCGTTGCGGTCCAAACAACTCGAGTGCGCGCTCGACGTAGGGACGCAAGTCTTCCGTAGTCCACGAATTCCAGTTTGCTTCGGTAACCAACCCCGAGAGCTTGCAGTACATGTTTGGGTAAGCAGCCAATGGCTCGAGTTCGCGTGACCACTCGTCAAACTCGCCGCTCGCGATCGGCGGCTTCGCCAGGTGATCGATCACCATCCGCAGATCGGGACACTGCTCCGCGACCGTCTTCACGTGACGCAAATGTCGCGTGTGGACCAGCAGATCGTAAGTCAATTCCAGTTCAGCGAGCCTGCGCAAACCATTTATCACCGACGGCTGTGTCAACCAGTCGTCCGGGGGTTCGCTTTCCACGAGATGCCTGACGCCCTTGAACTTTGGATGGGCCGTCAACTCCGCCAATTGCGACCCTGGATCCGTGTTCCTCAAATCAACCCAACCAACCACGCCGGCAATGAAGTTGTTCTCATCCGCTAAATTCAAAAGCCAACGTGACTCGGCAACACTATTGCTCGCCTGAACAAGCACTGTCTGATCGATACCGTTTGCATGCAGCTCTGGTCCGAGCTCTGCCGGTAGATAGTCGTGATACAAAATCCCCAGATCGCTCGACATCCACGGATAATCGAACCGTCCGACCTGCCAGAAATGTTGATGCGCATCGATCATTGAACTTGGTTCTTTGTACTGGTACTTGGTTTCTTACAAAGAACAAAACACCAAGTAACAAGCCCCGGCCATTACGCAGTGACGTTGCGCGGCTTCTCAGCCCGCTTACCTTCGTGGCTCTGCCGTGGCTCACTATCGCATTCCAGCTCGAACGTCGTCACCAGCTCCGGCGCCTGCCTGGGTAACCCCACCAGCCGAACGCGAAAATCATCCTGCACAAACTTCACCGGCGTGTTGCTGCCGTGCAGCTTCACTGCGTTGACCTTGTTCAGCAAGTTTGCAATCACCACCGTCTCGCCCGGCCAGTAATAGACATGCGCGTACAACGTGTTTCCCTTGCGCGTGAACGACACATAGTTCCCGCGACGCGGCTGACACGGATCCGAGAGACGAACAGTGTCGCCATGCTTTGCCATCCAATCGCCGACCGACGTCATCACCTGCGCCGACTGCGCCGGAATCGAACCATCCTCCGTCGGACCAATGTTCAAAAGATAGTTCCCGCCGTCGCGCGCGCACGTGATGAGGTTGCGAATCACGGTCGTCGGCGTCTTCCAGTTGCGATCGGAGATGTGATAACCCCAACTATCGTTCAGCGTCATGCACGACTCCCACGGCCGGTTGGCGGATGCTTCGATGCGCTGCTCGGGCGTGTCGAAGTCCTCCGGTATGCGCGAACGGTTATTGATGATGATGTCTGGCTGAAGCTTCCGCACCATTGTGTTCATCTTCACCGACTCCCAACCTGTAGAATCGAGCGGCCACGGCACGTCGTACCAAAGCACATCGATCGTTCCGTAGTTCGTCATCAACTCGCGCACCTGTCCGTGAATGTAGTTGACGAAGCGAAGCCGCGCGGCTTCATCTTTTACGCAGCGCGCACCGTCCGGGTGATGCCAATCCATCAACGAGTAGTAGAAGCCCACACGCAACCCTTCCGCGCGCGCCGAGTCGACGTACTCCTTCACCAGATCGCGACCTGGACCTTGTTTGGTCGCGCAATAGTTGGTGAGCTTCGAATCGAAATTGCAGAAGCCTTCGTGGTGCTTCGTCGTCATTACCATGTACTTCATGCCGGCACGTCTTGCGAGCTGCGCCCACGCGCGCGTGCAATTCGGTTTCGGTTTGAAGTTGGGCGCGAGCTTTTCGTACTCCTGTGCGGGGATGCCTTCGTTTTCCATCACCCACTCGTGCCGGCCCAGCGTGCTGTAGAGTCCCCAGTGGATGAACATGCCAAACTTCGCTTCGTGCCACCACTTCATGCGCCGCTCGCGATCTTCGCGGGTTGAAGTGGTCGGCGCCCCAGTATCAAGTGGTGGCCGGGGTTCCTGGGCGGTGACGTGATCGACGTTGGCAGCGGTAGCGAGAGTTCCTGCGGCGGCACCCATCACGGCCAGATAGTTTCGCCTGTTCATCTCGTGGAGTTCTCCTGACTGGAGTTAGTTTTTGGAGCGTTTTTTCAGGGTTGTTAACGGTAACGGAGTTTATGCGCAGCGCGCCGTCGTGTCAACGATTTTCGTTGGGGGGGTCTAGATTCACCTGCGCAACTCTGCGACTCTGAGTTAAGTATGACGGTCCAAATTACTTGCCGCCGCCGAGCCTCAGAGGAACGCAAACATCGCCTTCCGCTAAATAGATCGTTTCGTTACGGCCGAGTGATCTCGAAGTCGGCTTTGAGACGGATGTCTTCCGACGACGAGCCGACCATCACGCGGAACGTGCCCGGTTCGACGACGAATTGCATGTCGCGATTCCACAACGCGAGATGTTCCGGTTTCAAGGTGAAGGTGACGGTTCTCTTTTCCTGAGGGCCGAGTGTCACGCGCGCAAAGCCGCGGAGGTTTTTTTCGTAAGTCGTGACGCTGCTAACGAGATCGCGAGTGTAGAGTTGGACCACTTCGCTGCCTGCGCGTGGGCCGGTGTTCTGGATGTCGACAGTAACGGTGACTTCACCTGTCGTTGTTTGTTTGAGCGGAGTGATTTTGAGATTGCTATAGGCGAAGGTCGTGTAGCTAAGACCGTGTCCGAAGTAATAAAGCGCTCCGTTGACGCGCGACTTCTCGCCTTCCCATTGCGCGTTTGGTTTGGTAGGGAAGTTGAAGGGGATCTGACCGACAGTGCGGGGAAATGTGACGGTAAGCTTGCCGCTCGGATTGTAATCGCCAAACAACACCTCCGCGATCGCTGTGCCGCCCTGCGCGCCTGGAAACCAGCCCTCCACGACTCCAGGCACGAACTTGTTCACCCAGTTGATACTCATCGGGCGACCATTCAGCAGCACGACGATCACCGGTTTACCGACTGCCTGCACCGCTTTCACGAGATCCAGCTGCCGACCCGGCAAGTCGAGACTCGTCCGCCCCAAACTCTCACCGGTCGTACGTCGCGAATCTCCGAGGACAACAACCGCAACTTCCGATCGCTTCGCTGCTTCGACTGCCGCGTCGATGCCGGCCTTCTCTGTCACAGTCAGCGGTTCAGGCAACACCTCTGATTCCGGCCAGCGCTCGTCGACGACTTCACAACCTTTCGCATAGTTGACCTGTACGCCTTCGCCGAGCAGCTTTCTGATTCCCTGAAGCACTGTAACGCTCTCCACCGCTGACGGACCGTAGCGATAGCGCGCCAGACTTGGATCGTCCGCGTTTGGACCAATCACCGCGATCGACTTGATCTGCTTGCTCAGCGGAAGAACGCTCCCATCATTCTTCAGTAGCACGATGCTCTCGCGCGCCGCTCGCAACGCGACCTGCTGATGCGCAGCCGAGTTCACGACGCGTAGCGTTGCTTCAGCATCCGCGATGTACGGTCGATCAAACAATCCGATCAGAAACTTCACGCGCAACACGTCGCGCACGCGATCGTCGAGGGTCTTCATCGAGACCTTTCCCTCTTTGACCAGTTCGCGCAACGGCAGGATGAAATCTTCGGGGCGGGTGAAGTTAGTCTTCACATTCAACCCTGCTTCAATCGCCTGCCTGACCGCCTCCTTCATATCGGCGGCAACATCATGCTTGTTGTAGAGATACTCGACCGCCCCGCTGTCCGACACTACGTAGCCTCTGAATCCGAGATCTTTGCGCAGACGGTCCGTCAGCCAATACTTACTGCCGGTAATCGGAACACCGTCGTAATCGTTGTAGGAACTCATCACGCCCAGCAAACCCGCCTCTTTGATAGCCGCGGCGAACGGAGGCATGAAGATGTTCTCGACTTCGCGCCGTGGAATCTGCGGATCCGTGCGCGCCTCGCCGCCGCGCGCGCCTTTTGATGGGCTGTAGACCACGTAGTGTTTCGCAGTTGACGCGACGGTGTTGTTCTCCTGCAAGCCCTTGACCATCTCAACGCCGAGCCGTGATACGAGAAACGGATCTTCGCCGTACGTGTCTTCCACGCGTCCCCAACGTTGATCGCGCGCGACGTCGAGCGTGGGAGCATAGACGTTGGTGTAGCCAAGCGCTCTTGCTTCACGCGCCGTGATTCGTCCGACCTCACGTACGAGCTCCGGGTCCCACGTATGGCCTAATCCCAACTGTGACGGAAAACTGGTAGCGACCGTCGTCGCGATCCCGCGCAACCCCTCGTCGGTGAAATCAACCGGAATGCCGAGCCGTGTTTGCTCGAGGAAGAAGCGCTGCGTCTCGTCCATGGCCCAAACGTGCTTTTCGATGTCGGTGGCGTAGATGCTTTTCGCGCCCTGTGCCCAACCGTTGAGGTGCTCGTCGATGTTGGCGATTCCGTCTTTCCAGATTTCGTTTTTCCAATTCGCGGTGGGGAGTTCGTCCTGGAGCACGCGTTTGTAACCGTAGAGCGTCGCGGTCTGACACGTCTTCTCTTCGAGCGTCATCTGCGAGAGCAAATCCTCGACGCGCGCATCAATCGGCGCTTTCGGATTCTCATAAACATCCATGCGGCCGTTCTTGTTCAGATCGCGGTAGATGTGCTTTTGTGGAAACAGGAGTACGAACACGAACAACGACAGGATTAAGAGTCTCACAGAAACTTTTCCCACTCGGACAGGATTGTGCGGAGCTCGTCTTCTTCTTCAGGCGTGACATTCACCAGCGGCGGGCGCACCGGGCCGGCGTTCAACCCGACCATCTCCATCATCGCTTTCATCGTCGAGACTTCATAGCCACGGCGTCGCGAACGAATCGCGTAGAGCGGCACGACGCAGCGGTCGAGCAACTCGGCGAGAGCCTCGTTGTCGCCTGCCTCACCAAGCTCGTGCAGTTTCAACGAGAGCCGCGGCGCGACAGTCGCGATACTCGAGGTAAACGTTCTGATTCCGATGCTGTAATAAGCGGCGACCATGTCGTCGCCCGCGCCACCGATCCAATGCAAGCGTTCGCCGATGCGATTGATGATCGCCTGCAAACGTCTGATGTCGCCGTGACCGTCTTTCCACGCAACGAGTGTGGGGATCGCAGTCAAGCGTTCAACCATCGCCGGACTAAACGTGGCCCAATCACGGCTGTAGATCACCATGCCTAACGACGTCGCTTCGCCGATCAAGCGGTAATACTCGAACAAACCATCTTCTTCAGCCTGCGGGTAGTAGGGCGGGAACGCGAGAATCCCATCGGCCCCTGCTTTCTCCGCTGCCTGGGCCATCTCGACGGCGAGTCGCTGTCCGAAACCAACTCCGGCGATCACCGGCACACGATCTTCAATGGCGTGCGCGGTCAACTCGATCACGCGCGCATACTCCGCGGGCGTGAGTGAATACATCTCCCCGGTGCCGCCGGCGGCGACTACCGCAGAGATCGGATGTTCGAGCAGCTTGGTGAGGTTGTGATGCAGTCCGGGGAGATCAAGTGAAAGATTGTCCTGAAAAGGCGTTACGGGGAACGCGATCACCCCGTAAAGCTTTTCACGAAGAGTATTCGGATGCATGTCGGTTTGCGCTTGGTACTTTGTCCTTTGTTCTAGAGCCAAGTTTGCTAACAAAGTACCAAGCACAAAGTACAAAGTTCAATCGCAGATCAACAAGCGTCCCGAACGCGCGGGCATCTCGGCGGTGAATTGATTAACGTGCGTTCCGAGTGATGTGTCACTCCAAAAGTCCGTAATCCGGCTGCGTCGCGCAAGACGAAACGAGATCGTTTGCGGTGTGTCATCCCAATTCAATAGCGAGACAACCTGTCGCCTGTTTGAGAGATCAATGCGGCCGACGCGAAACGAATCATCGTCAAAGCGCGCCGCCACACCGCTCGGCGGTTGTAGTTTGCGCAGCATCGCGAGTTTCTGCTCGCTGATCTTCGTCAGATCGTCGCCGGACAGGATCATCCCGCCAGAGGCATAGATTGCCGTCGCGTGAAACTGAAACTCGTTATCCGACAGTTCACCAGTCAACACGACCGCGTCCGAATCGTTCCACCATAGCCGTCCGTTTTGCCAGTTACGGCTCAGGTTCTGTCGCGCGGTCGTCGCGATGCGTTCCCACGTGCGCTTGATGTCGTTCGAGCTGCGCGACCCGTGAATCAATCCGAGCGACGGCCAGATCGGATGATTGCAACCGAGAACAAAACTGTCTTCCACGCCGCGAAGAATGGCCTGCATGCCGCGACGATAGGCCTCGATGCGCGTGGCGCGGGGATCGTGGAACTGCCCGCCGTGAATCGCGCCCCAGAAGTTCGCGTCGAGTTTGAAATAGGTGCAGCCCCACTCGCGCTTCATCGTGCGAAAAAACGACTCGAAGTGCTGTTGCGCTTGCGGGTGCGTGCCGTCGAGTACGTACCATGGACCACGACGCCAGCCGCCGAACGTCACCCGATCCGAGCGCAGCGGTTTGCCGTCGCTGTCTTTAACAAACCAGTCGGGGTGCTGCTGAAACACGTTCGACTTCTCTTCGGCGACGAAAGGCGCGACCCAGATCGCCGGTTCGAAACCTCGTTGGCGGATCTGTTTCAACACG
>DATJKO010000115.1:0-6428 GCA_035491355.1 Pyrinomonadaceae bacterium | reverse complement strand
GATTGGCCGCAGCGGCACGATCCTGCGCAGCCGCGATGAAGGGAAAACCTGGATTCAACAGGAATCGACAACGCGGCAAAACCTGTACTCGCTCCAGTTCAACAAGAAAATCGGTTGGGCAGTGGGTGGCGAAGGGATCGTGCTTCGCTGCGATTGCGACTAAGCACGCGGAGGCGGCGCATGAGCAACCCGTGTACCGAGAATTACATCTCAGCCTGTGAGGTTAATCGGATCGCCGCAGTGCAATAGCGACGACCATAACACTCGGTTCCTCCTGTGATTTCGCCCGGTATGTCGGCCATGCCGGGCGTTTTTGTGTTCGCCAAAAAAGGGCCACAAAGGGGCACAAAGCAGAACACAAAAAGGCACAAGAGACTCAAGCAGATCTCTCAAGCTCGCTTTGTGTCTCTTGTGCCTTTTTGTAGCTCCCTTTTTTGTGGCTAGTCTTTGTTCCCCGTGAAAGGTACGGCGGGCGAGTCTTGCAGCGTTAACAAGCCCTCGGCGTGATCGCCTTCGAAGCTTCCCGAGATCTGCACCGGCACTGAGTGCCCATCCATCTCCACAGAAGTGGACGCGCGAAACGAATTATGGTTTATCTCGATCGGCCCGAGGTCCGCTTCACCGAGTTGCGAGCTGAACCGGCCAACGAACGCGTCCCCTTCGCGTGAGATCGTCAGCGTAGCCGGAATGTTCTGACCGAGCGGAGTCTCCAACTCAATCGACCACGAACCGACCGGATTAGTCGCGACCGATCCGTCAACTGGTTTCCGTTTGCCGGATGTATTGTAGATCTCGATGTCTTGACAGTACGGCCGGATCTGCTCCAGCACCGCGGAACCGTCGCCTACAACAATCAGCGCCGCCTCATCAGGCTTCACGTACTTCTGCGCCACGCGTTGAATCTCGTCGACGGTAACTGCCTGCACGAGATCTCGATAAACCTCCAGGTAGTTATCAGGCAGACGCAGCATCTTGATTTGGACGAGTTGGTCAGTCAGACCCTCCTGCGTTTCCAAACGAATCGGGAACACACCTGTCAGGTAAGCCTTAGCGTCAGCAATCTCTTTGTCTGAGACGCGGTCGTCGCGGATTCGATTCAGCTCGTAGAAAAACTCCTTCAGCGAGTCGCCGGTGACCGGACTTCGTACTTCAGCGGTTGCGCGGAACGTGCCCGCCGTGCGGCGCGCGTCGAGATTTGAATACGCACCGTACGTGTAGCCCTTCTCTTCGCGCAAATTCATGAACAGTCGCGACGAAGCATTCGCGCCGAGCACCGTGTGCATCAACAGCAGCGGAAAGTAATCAGGACTTGTTCGAGTAATACCGGTGTTCGCGATAATGATGTTTGACTGAGCAGAGCCGGGACGATCGATCAGGTACGCAGTTCTCCTGGTCCTGACTGGCGGCGCCGGAAAATTGCTTTCGAGCTGCTCGCCTCGTTCCCACGTCGAGAACAGCGATTCCACCTTGCGCAGAATATCGTCGTGCGAAACATCGCCGACGACGATAAAGACCGCGCCGTTCGGCACAAACTTGCTGCGGTGAAACCTGACAAACTCATCACGCGATGAGCGATCGATTGACTCTGGCGTCGGCGCCACGATCGCATAAGGGTGGTCGCCAAACATCACACGTGAAACCATCTCGCTCGCCAGAAACGAAGGTTGCGCCCGCTGCTGTCGCAAACTCTCCTTCGTATTCTGCTTCGCAAGTTCGACTTCGTTCTCCGGAAATGACGGATGGAGCACTACGTCAGCCATCAACTCGAGAATGCGATCGTTGAACTGCGACAGTGCAGAGGCGGCGACAATCGTGTAATCCGAGTTTGCTCCGGCGGACAAGCTGGCGCCCATGCGCGCGACATCCTCCGCGATTTCGCGGCTCGTCATCGACTCCGTGCCTTCCGGAAGAAGACCAGCGAGCAGATCGGTTAGCCCGGGTAGTCCCGGCGGATCGAAAGCGCCGCCAACGCGAAACGCCAGGCGATAACTCACCAGCGGCAGCCGCTTGTCTTCGACGACAACGACCGTCAGACCGTTAGGCAGCACGACCTCGCGTGCCGCGGGAATAGTAATCGGGTGCGGTTGTAGCGGCGCCGGCGCCTGGCTACGAAAAGTTTCTGGCTGAATCATGTCTACCTATGGATGTAACGGTCCGGACCCAGGTTTTGCTTGCGGCGGAACGTCAGCCGGGTCGCTTGGTTGATCTACGGGAGTTGCCGGTTTTATCTGCGGAACGTCCGCTTTCACGGGCGACTCCGGTTCGGGCGAGGGGACGTCCGGAATCTGGGCTGGAGGCGCCATTGGTTGGTGCGCATCGCCGGGAGGCTGTGGTGATGCGGCCGCCGCTTCAGCTTCTTCCGCGACTGCGGGGATGATGTCGAGCACGACGCGGTTATCGACGTTAACGTAACGAGCGACGGCGTTCTGGATGTCTGAAGCAGTAATGCTGAGATAGTGGTCCAACTCTGTGTCGATCAGCCCCGGATCGGAATCGTAGAGTGCAAACTCCGCGAGACGTTGCGCGCGATACATCGTCGATTGACGCCCGCGCACCGCGTCGTTGCACAGAGAGTTGCGGATTTTCTCCATCTCGTCTTCGGTTGGTCCCTCGGTGGCGATACGTTTGATCTCGTGAAAGATCTGTTCGCGGATCTGATTCGCGTCCTGGCCCGGTTTGGGCAACGCGAAGATGTACAGCGCTGATGGACCACGACGTTCGTCCAGACCACCCTCGATCGAGACGACTGATTCGTCGCCTTTCACGAGTCGTTGATAGAGCCGCGAGCTATCGCCTTCGAACAGCAACGTGCCTGCGAGTGACAGCGCATAAAACTCTCTCGTGCGACGCGCCGGGACTTTCCAACCAAGAACAAACGCCGGCGCCGGCGCCAGCGGATCGGGAAAAGTCTCACCAGGAATGGCGACGTTTTCGGGTTCCGAGACGTCGACTGCCGGTGGCAGGGCCTGACTCGGGATGTCGCCAAAGTACTTCTCGATCAGCGCGCGTGCTTCGTTCTTGTCGAGATCGCCGACGATGGACAACACGGCATTGTTCGGCGCGTAGTAGATGCGAAAGAACTCGCGCACGTCGTCGATCGTGGCGGCGTCGAGATCTTCCATCGAGCCGATGGTCGAATGAGAGTTTGCCTGGTTTACGAATATCAGTTCGTTCATGCGCAGGAAGGCGCTGACGTACGGTTGATTGTCGTAGCGCAGTCGTTTTTCTTCCTGAACGGCGCTGCGTTGGTTGTCGAGGTTCTCTTGCGTGACTTTTAACGAACGCATGCGATCGCTCTCGAGCCACAGCGCGAGCGGTAGATAGTTTGACGGAAGAGTTTCGAAGTAGTTGGTCCGTTCGGTGGACGTGGTACCGTTCATCGTACCGCCGGCGTTGAAGATGTACTGGAAGTGCGCGGCTTTGGCCACGTTCTCCGAACCTTGAAACATCATGTGCTCGAAGAGGTGAGCAAACCCGGTGCGGCCTTCGCGTTCGTTGCGCGAGCCGACGTCGTAATAAACGGCGATTGAAACTACGGGCATCGCATGGTCCGGACTAATGACGACGCGCAGACCGTTAGCCAGTTTAAACTCTTCGATCGGAGTCGGCGGTAGTTTGAATATTTCTGCCACGAGGTGCTTTCTCTGCCGAAAACAAAGGCGTGCTTTACCAATCGAGAGGAATGGTAAAGCACTGCTTTGGGGGGAAGTTAAACTTCACTGGCGCGCGCAAGCAGTAGACTCAGCTCAGCGCGCGCCGTTTTTGGGAGCGTTAAATCGTCCGGTCGGCTATCAACCCGCGCAATTCTGCGCGCAGTCGTTCGATTTCCGACAATTTCTGTCTGACGCGTTCGAATAGAGCTGACTGCGTCTTGATGCCTTCTTCAATCAGGAAGCCCGCTGCTTCCGCTCGATTGCGGAAGACGCCGGCCTGGACCAGTGCCTCGAGTTTGTCCTGCGACTCCGGCGTGACCTTCACAGCGACAACGTAATCATCTTTCGCCGACATGGCCTTTTCGATGGTCCTACTGATGTCGCGCCCGATGGCGCTCAACGATTCGGGAATACGCGAAGCAATATCTCTCACTGACGATGCGGTTCGATTACTGTCGTCGTTACTGGAATCAGGATCGTCGTCGCGCAACATTAGATCGTTCACTCGTTCTGGAGTGGGCTGCTCTTCCTTATGATACGGACTGCTCATTTCGTAAAGACTCCTTTGGTGGACTCCGAATTCTTACCGTCCGTTCTTACGTTTCTGATCATGGGGAAGTTCATTCTACGGAGCGCCGGAAACACCCGTCAAGCAAGTCACAACCTTGCCGCTCCATGCGGCATCCGTTATATTGCAAATCGAAGTTTTGGAAGGTCAACTCGAGGTCTCATGAAAAGAATTTCGGCTCAAATAACTGTTGTCCTGCTGGCTTTGTCGTTCGTCGCACCGGCCGTGGTATTCGGGCAAAGAGCGGGGACGCTGGACAGCCGCGGAACCGGACGCAGATCGAGACCGACGGACCCCAAAATCGCCGCGATTCAGCGCGACTTCGATGAAGCGCTGAAGATGATTCAGGAACAGTATGTCGACGGGCGGAAGCTCAACTACAACGACGTATTCAAGTCGTCGATCATCGGTATGCTGCGCTCGCTCGACCCGCATTCGAATTACTACGACCGCGAAGAGTTTGAAGAACTAAAGACGGATCAGCGTTCGGAGTACTTCGGCATCGGCGCCTCCATTCAGAATTACATCTATAAAGACCAGGCCGAGACATACATCACCGCGACGTTCGATGGGTCGCCCGCCGGACGCGCCGGTCTGCGTTACGGCGATCGGATCGTGGAAGTCGACGGCGTGAAGATGAGCGGGAAGACGTCGTTGGAAGTGCGCGACAAGATTCGTGGACCCCGCGGCTCGATTGTCAAGTTGACGCTCGAACGTGCCGCCGACAAACGACTCGAGAAGATCGAGATCGTCCGCGACGCGGTGCCGCAGCCGTCGATACCCGACGGTTACCTGCTGCGACCCGGTGTCGGTTACATCGACATGACCCGCGGATTCAACTACACGACGACCGACGAACTGGTCGACGCTATCGATCGCCTCGAGCAGCGGGGGATGAAGTCGCTGGTGCTCGATCTGCGAAATAATCCCGGCGGGTTTTTGGACCAGGCGATTCACGTCGCCGAGGTTTTCCTGCCCAGTGGCCAGTTGATCCTGACGCAAAAAGGCCGCAACGGTTTTCGCGATAACACCTTCGAATCCAAAAACAACGCCCCCAGCAAGATACCGCTCGTCGTTCTGATCAACGAGCAGACGGCGTCAGCATCAGAGATCGTGGCGGGCGCTATGCAGGATCACGACCGCGCGTTGATTGTCGGAGAAACAAGTTTTGGTAAGGGTTTGGTCCAAAGTATTATTCCGCTCGAATATGGCGCTGGTCTGACACTGACTTCCGCGAAATACTTCACACCTTCGGGTCGCTTGATTCAGCGCGACTATTCAAACGGCGGCTTCTACGATTACTACACGCACGGCGCCGGCGTCGCGCGCGATCCGAAACAGGAACCCGCGAAACCGTCTGGTCCGGAAAAGAAGACTGACACTGGTCGGGCAGTTTACGGTGGCGGTGGCATCACGCCGGATGAAAACGTTGGTGCACGAACCGTGAATCTGGCGCAGCGACGCATGTTGAGTCCGATCTTTTCGTTCGTTCGTGAATTGGTAAACGGTCGGATCGCCGGTTTGGAGTCGAACCGGATCGCCGGTGGCATCGTGTTCGATCACGATCTGAAGACTGACGAGTATCGGATCACGGACGCGACTGTTCGCGCGTTCCGCGACTTCGTCGCCAAGGATCCGGCTTACAAGATCACGCCGGGTATGGTCGATCGCTATCGCTCGTTTGTCGAACTCGAGCTGCGGTTCAATATCGTCACTGCGGCCCACGGCCGAGTGATTGGCGATCGCGTTTTCGTCATGACGGACGATCCGCAGGTCTCTAAAGCAGTTGACGTGTTACCCAAAGCGCGCAACCTCGCCCGCGGGAATAGCGACACAAGCATCCGACAGTAGCCACAAAGAAGCACAAGACTCAAGACACAAGAGGCACAAACACCAGCACAAAGAGGCACGAACACAAAGGGTTTCGGAAGCTCCTTGGTTAACTGCCGGAACCGCTTGTTTGTTTCGTGCCTCTTAGTTTGTTTTGTACCTCTTTGCTTGTTTTGTTCTCCTTGTGTTTTTTGTGCCTCTTTGTGGCTATGTTTCAAGCGTAAAACAGAGTCTTGCGTCTAAAACCCGCAGTGTGATACGGTCTGCCGGTATGAAACGTACGAATCGAACCTCCAAACCGCTCGTCAACACTGAAGAGCTCGGGCGTGCCGTCCGTCGCCGCCGCGAAGAGCTCGGACTCAGTCTTCGCGACGTGG
>DATJKO010000114.1:0-4360 GCA_035491355.1 Pyrinomonadaceae bacterium | reverse complement strand
TCGATGCGTTTACGCAGAGCGTGGCGCTGGAATTCTCACGCGCGTTGCCGAAGGTTCTTGAAGGCGCTGCGGGGATCGTGCTCGACTTTCGGTCCAACGGTGGTGGCGACGCTGAGGCAATGGCCGACGTCGCATCGCTGTTTCTCGACGACGGCATTAACCTCGGTAGGTTTGCCGATCGTTCGGGAGCTTCTTTTGAGTTACAGACCTATTCGAAACGACTCTGGCGCGTCCCCGAACTCAAGCGAATCAAACTCCCGATCGTAGTGCTCACCAGTGAGAGTACGTCGAGTGCGGCCGAGATCATGGTTGAGGCTTTGCAGACGAAGGGACGCGCGCGCGTGATCGGCGCCGCAACATGTGGCTGCGTGCTGGCAATTCGCAACAGGCACCCGCTGCCCGACGGCGGCCTTCTCGACGTCAGCGAATTCGACTATCGCACGGCCAACGGCACTCGACTCGAAGGCCGTGGCATCAAACCTGACGAAACGATCAGCTCCACTCGGAAAGACATCTACTCCCGGCGCGACGCAGCGCTCGAAGTCGCACTGCGATCGCTCAACAGGTAAACCGGTTGATGCTCTACTTGTCACAAGTCATCGGGCGGCCGATACGCGATCTGGAGGGGCTCCGCGTCGCAACCGTCAAGGACGTGATCGTGCGTCTTGGCGGTGACGACCATCCGCCAGTGACGGGACTGGTCGCCCGTTATCGACGTCGCGATTTCTTTCTCTCGCGTTGGCGTATCACTGAACTTAATCAACACGGCGTGCGACTCAACTCCGACATTCTCGATCTGCGTCCGTTTGTTCGTCGCGAAAGTGAAGTGCTACTGAAACGCGACGTACTCGATAAACAACTGATCGATGTCGACGGTAAGCGAGTGGTGCGAGTCAACGACGTGCAGATCATCGAGGCGGCAAATGATTGGCGCGTGACCGGAGCTGACGTGAGTCTCCAGGGCCTGTGGCGACGCCTTGCGCCCGCTGGATTTGCCGGCACACGCACGCCGGTGGAAGTGCTCGACTGGGCCGACGTCGGTTATCTCGCGACTGACGCGGCGACCGTGCAGTTGAAATCATCGAGCGGCAAACTCGCACGCCTGCACCCGGTCGAAATCGCGCGACTCGCCGAGGCGCTCTCTTACCATCATGGATCGGAAGTCGTCGAATCACTTGACGATGAGACCGCCGCCGAAACACTCGAGGAGATGCCTGCTGAACGTCAGGCCAGAATCCTCCGCGACATGGACGAGGAACGCGCCGCTGACATTCTCGAATGGATGTCGCCGGACGAAGCGGCCGACGTGCTCGGCGATCTACCGGAAGAAAAGGCGGAAGAGTTGCTCGGGTTGATGGAGCACGACGAGCAGGCCGACGTTGTGGAACTGCTGCCGTATGAAGACGACACTGCCGGTGGGTTGATGACCACGGAGTTCGTGACGCTGCCGCGGGCGCTGACCGTCGGCGAAGCGCTGGCGCGCCTGCGCGAGATGGCGGAAACGCCAAACATGATTTACTACATCTACGTCGTCGAAGAGGAAAACTCGTGGAAGTTGTCGGGCGTAATAGCATTGCGCAGTTTGATACTCGCGGATCCGTCAATGCCGCTGGAAGAGGTGATGCGCACGGAGTTTCAGCAGGCGCACGCGAGCGAGCCCGCGCGGGATGTCGCGCACAGAATTGCCGAATACAACCTGCTCGCGCTTCCCGTTATTGATGAGTCTGGGGATATACTCGGCATCATCACCGTAGACGACGCGATGGAGATCCTATTGCCAAAGGACTGGCGACAGCGTCTGCCGCGGTTATTTGGTTAAGAAGGTTTCCCGCAAAGGCGCCAAGGCGCAAGTAAGCAGGGGCTGCGTCAAGGCATGCTGTCTTAAGTTGATAGGTTTTTCTTTTAGTCTTTGCGCCTTTGCGGGAAAACTCTGCTGACGACATGAAGGACGGAGAACCTCCAAGTGGCAGAACAACGAGCAGCAGTTCGAGCTGCCGGACGTCGCTTAATGCGGCGCGGCGCTTGGGGTGTGCGCCGCACGGTCGCGCGGCGTCCACGTCTGTTCGCTCTCATCGCCATTCTCGGTCCCGGCATGATCACTGCGAACGCTGGTAATGACGCCGGCGGCGTCGCCACCTTCTCGTCAATCGGCGCGGAGTTTGGTTACACACTTCTCTGGGTCCTGATTCCAATCGCAATCTCGCTCGGCATCGTTCAGGAAATGTGCGCCCGCATGGGCGCCGTCACGGGCAAAGGACTCGCCGACCTAATCAGAGAACGTTTCGGAGTGCGCTGGACAGCGCTGATCATGCTCGCGCTGCTGGTGGCAAACGCGGGCGTTACGGTTTCTGAGTTTGTCGGTATCGCCGCGGCGACTGAGCTCTTCGGCATTTCCCGTTTTATCGCCGTCCCGATGGCCGCGATTGCGATCTGGTGGTTAGTCGTCAAGGGTTCGTACAAGAAAGTGGAACGGGCTTTTTTGCTGATGTCGCTCGTCTTTCTCGGTTACATCGTTTCCGCTTTTCTCTCGCGACCGGATTGGAGCGCTGTTGCCGTCGGCCTCGTCAAACCGACATTCGGTTTGGACCAGGCTTTCTTGTTCGCCTTCGTCGCCGTGATCGGTACGACAATCTCGCCGTACATGCAGGTCTACGTGCAATCGTCCGTCGTCGAAAAAGGTGTGACGATGGAAGATTACAAACGAACAAAGATCGACGTCTGGGTAGGAACGATCTTCGCGATTCTGATCGTGTTCTTCATTGTGGTCTCAACCGCAGCGACTCTTAACAAAGCGGGCATTCAAGTGAACAGCGCGGAGGACGCAGCGCACGCGCTACGGCCACTCGCCGGGCGCTACGCGCAAACGCTCTTCGGTTTTGGTTTGTTTGGCGCGTCGATGCTGGCGGCGGGAGTGTTACCGCTCGCGACGGCGTATTCGATCAGCGAAGCGCTGGGGTTTGAGAAAGGCGTTTCGCGGAGTTTTCGTGAGGCGCCGATCTTTCTCGGTACGTTCACGTTTCTCGTCGCGGTCGGTGCGGCGATCGCAGTCATTCCCAACCTGCCGCTGATTCGCGTGTTGCTGGTGACGCAGGTAATCAACGGTCTGCTGTTGCCGTTCGTGCTTTTCGCTGTGCTGCGACTCGTGAACGATCGCGAGTTGATGGGCAGTCACGTGAATGGGCCGCTCTACAACGTTCTCGCCTGGGCGACCGCAATTATCGTCACGATCCTTTCGCTGGCGTTTATATTGATATCGGTGATAAAAGAATAACCCGGTCCTGCGGAGGAATACGTTGCCGGTGTCTCGTCCGCGTTTCACTAACAAAACCGTAATCTTCCTGGCTGCATCAGCGGTCGCATTACTCGTCGCCTATCTCTTCTGGTCGCTCGTACCCGAAGTCCACCAATTGTTGGAACGGCGCATGAGCGACAATCCTGCAGCGTCAGCCGACACGATAATTGGCGTTATAAAGTTGGCATTGCTCGCCGTCGTGGGCTATCTGCTGGTCCGCGCGCTCAACTTCGTCTTCTTCGGACTGGCGTTTCGGCTTAAGCGTATCGACGCGCCAACACTCATCCGCAACATCTTCACGATCATCGCGTTCACGATCTTCTTCCTGATCGCCTTTACATTCATCTTTCCGAAAGTAAATCTCGGCGCGCTGTTTACGACGTCGGCCCTCTTCGGCGTCATCCTCGGTCTCGCGCTCCAGGACACACTGGGAAACTTATTCGCCGGAATCTCTTTGCAGGCGGATCGACCGTTTCAAGTCGGCGACGTGATCACGGTCGGAGCACAACGCCACACAGGCGTTGTCGAAGAGATCAGTTGGCGCGCGATCAAGATCCGCACGTTTACCAATCACGTAGTTTTAATCGCCAACAGCAACGCCGCCAAGGAACCGATTGAAGTCTGCCCGCGCGAAAACCAGAACGCGCGTCTCGTCTTTTTCAACGCTCTCTACACTGACTCGCCGGCGAAGACGATTCACGTGATCCGCGAGGCAGTGCGTGGGGCTGACAACGTGTCTGAGAGAGTCACGCCAATCGTTCGCATCAGGAACCTGGCAGAGGACGGTGTCGATTACGAAGTGAAGTACTGGCTCGAGGACTATGCCAAGTACAACGACACCGACGCGTTGGTGCGGCAGCGAATCTGGTACGCGTTCCGTCGCGCCGGTCTCAACTTCGCTTATCCAACGCGAACGCTGTACGTCGAACGACCTGGCCGAATCGCGATGCGCGACGGCGACGGGGGCGCGATTGTCGAGCGCCTTTCCGCAGTCGACCTGTTTGCTCCCTTATCTGTTGAGGAAACGGGAACACTGGCGCAAGCGGCCGTCAGACATGTTTTCGCGCC
>DATJKO010000113.1:0-4031 GCA_035491355.1 Pyrinomonadaceae bacterium | reverse complement strand
ATGCATGCGTCCAACTCCTGCATCATCTCGTAGCTGTAGGTGTTGGCCGGCGGGTCGGTCAGAGTCAGAACAGCAACGCCATCAAGGGACTTATATTCCACCTTCATCCGTTTAATCCGTGGTTCCATATACTTAGGTTTTCAATGCGCATAGTTCTGCTCGCAGGCTCTAACAGCAGCCCCGGTGAAAAGCCACCGATAAACAGCTGCGTCAGGTGCTGCGCCAGGTCGTGCACGCCGAGTTTTCCCTGCGGGTCGTACCAGTTATAGATCCAATTCATCATTCCGAACAGTGCGTAAGTCGCGACCGTCAGATCGATCGCGCGGTGGTTCGTCAGCTCCTGCACTTCCTGAAGTATCTTGCGGGCGAGTTTTGTGTAGTTGTCTTTGCGCGTCGAGACGTGTGCATGCAGGTCGCCGCGCAGCGACTCCGCTTCGTGCGAGAGTACTTTCATCTCGGCCATGTTCGCGGCGAAGAACGAAAGGTGGTTCTCGATGAAGATGCGCAGCTTGACTACGGGCGCGTCAACTTCCTGAAGCTGCTGTTCGAGTCGTTCGAGGACACGGCCGAAACAGTTGTCCTGGATCAGAAACAGCAACTCCTCTTTCGAGCGACAGTAGTGATACAGCCCGGCGAGACTCACGTTGGTCGCACGCGAGATGTCGCGCATCGACGTCGAGTGATAACTCTTCTCGGCGAAGATGCGCGCCGCGGTGCGGAGGATGAACTCGAGTTTTTGATCGTGACGCGAACGGGGGAATTGCGAATTGCGAATTGCGAACTTCGGATTTCGCGTCGCGTCAACTGGTTCTGTGTCTTTCATGTCAATTCGCATTTGAAATCAAAATTCGCAATTTGAATTTCGAATTTCGCAATTCTTCAGAGCCTCACATACTCGAAATCGAACGGCTTGCCCTTGATCCCTGCCGCCGGAGGCGCGATCCAGTTCGCGATCTTTCCGACTTCGTAAACCGGGTGCATCAGACTGCGAACGTATTCACGGTCTTCAATCGTCGGCAGCCACTCCGGTTTGCGGCTTTCGAATTCTTCCTTCGAAATCAAATTGCCTGCGATGTCGAACGAATGTCCGGCGTACTCGCCCACATGACGGTGAAAACGTGGATGCGGCAGAAACAACCGCTCGCTGCGGCCTTCGTCATTGAGCACTTTGTTCCAACGCGCCAGACCCTTCTCGCAATCCTTTACATACTCCGTGCGCAGCACTTCGTTAAGCGCGTTGCGCAGCGGCACTTCACGGTTTTTCAGTTCACCGTCTTCAACGACGGCCAGGTTGAAGATCTCGTTCGTCGCCGTGTGTTCGCCGTACTGGTCCTGTTCCTTGTAACGTCCTTTCAAACCCGCGGCAAAGAAGTCCGCGGAGTTGGAACTAATCTCGCCGCCGAAGAGATCGAGTGAATAGCTAAACCAGAAATTGATGTACTTCTGAATGATGTCGAGCGGGATACCGCCGAGCTCGCGCACGTCGCCTTCATTCATCAACTGCGCGGTGCGGCGGGCAACGCGGCCCAGACCAGTGTCTCCGACAAACATGTGATGCGCTTCTTCCGTCAGCATGAACCGGCACGTGCGCGCGAGTGGTTCAAAACCCGATTCGGCGAGTGCGGAAAGCTGGTACTTGCCGTCGCGGTCGGTAAACATCGTGAAGGCGAAGAAGTTGAGCCAATCATCGCAGGGTTGATTAAACGCTTCGAGAATGCGCGGCTTGTCCGGGTTGCCGCTGCGACGCGCTAACAGATCGTCAGCTTCGTCGCGGCCATCGCGTCCGAAGTAACCGTGCAGCAAATAGACCATGGCCCACAGGTGGCGGCCTTCCTCGACGTTGACCTGAAAGAGGTTTCTCAGGTCGTAAAGCGACGGGCAAGTTTTGCCGAGCTGCCGCTGTTGTTCGACTGACGCCGGTTCCGTGTCGCCTTGCGTGACGATGATGCGTCGCAGTGCGTTGCGAAACTCGCCGGGCACTTCCTGGTACGCTGGACGGCCGAGGTTATCGCCGAAGCCGACTTTTGCGTCGGGTTGCGCGGGTTCGAGAAAGATGCCCCAGCGATAGTCAGGCATCTTCACGTAATCGAAATGCGCCCAGCCTTCGGAACCGACGTCGATTGCAGTACGCAGCCAGACGTCCTTTTCCTGAAAACCTTCGGGACCCATTTCGCGCCACCAGTCGAGATAGTTTGGCAGCCACTTTTCGAGGGCTCGCTGAAGTTTCTTATCTTCAGAGAGGTTCACGTTGTTAGGAATGCGATCGTATAAATTCATAGGTCTACTACTCGTTCAAATCTTTAACCACAAAGAGGCACAAGAAACACAAAAAAGAATAAAACCAACAAAGAAGCCCTAGACAAAGAGGCACAAAAGACACAAAGGAATAAAGCTAAGAAAGCCCTTAACCTGGGTATAACCTTCTTGTGCCTTTTTGTGGCCCATGTATCTCACGGCTTACGTACGCTTAAAATCAAAGTGTGCCTGCGTCGGTTTGCCGTAGTTAGTGAGCGCGCCCTCTGGTCCAACGGCGTTGGGGCGCTGGAAGATCCAGTTTTGCCAGGCGGTCAGGCGGCCGTAGATCTTCGTGTCCATCGTCTCTGGACCAGCGAACCGGAGCGACGCTTCCATTCCGGTCAGCGCGTCAGGCGACAGAGACGTACGTTCTTCGATAGCGACGCGAATCTCGTCTTCCCAATCAAGATCGTCGGGAGCGAATGTGATCAGACCGAGTTCTTCGGCCTCTTCGGTGTCGAACGATTTCTTCTCGCCAAAGACTTCATCGAGTTTGTCAGGCTCGGCGAGGAACCGTGACTGCAGACGCGTCAATCCGTTGCTCATCGGCAGCGCGCCGGCATTCATCTCCGATGCTGCGAGCGCGGCGTCGGAATCCATCAACATGTAACTGCGATCCGAAGCCAATAAGAGCTCGAGTAGATTGCCGGCGAAACAACTGCCCGGTTCAACGATCGCGAAGAAACTCTTGGCAGTTAGATCGAGACGCCGCAGCACGCGTGCCATGTTCAGGATGATCTCGCGCACGAGCCAATGATCGCGATTTGCGGACAACGTTTGATCCACGGATAACACGGATTCAATTGAGCCCTGCGTGCGCAGACAAACCAATCCAATCTCCGGCTCGTTGACACGCAAGCTAAGCAGCACGTCGTCAAGTTCGCGATACGCTTGCAATGCCCAATAGCTGTCGCCAAGTTCCTGGATTTCTGCCGGCGTGGTGGGCTGCGGGCCGGCGGGTCCGACTATAGTCAAATCCGCATAACGTTGTTCGCGATTAAGTTCTAGTTTTACGTACTTGTAATCGTGCAACGGGGTCAGCTTGATGCCCGGGCCGGCAACGGTCTGTTGCGCGACAAGTTGTTGGACGCGCGTCTTTATTGAGTCGTCAAACTTACTTCTCGGAAAGTAGTCGTCTATTAAGCCCCACTCTTTCGCGCGTTTTCCCTTCAAGCCTTCAGCGAGTGTGGAGAACACATCGGCGCGATCGCGACGCACTTTTCTCTTATCAACTAGTCGCGTGAGTCCACCCGTTCCCGGCAGCACACCTAACAGCGGCACTTCTGGAAGGGAAACCGCCGAGTTGCCGTCGTCGACGAGGTAGATCTCGTCGCAGGCAATCGCGAGTTCGTAACCGCCACCCGAGGCGGTGCCGTTGAGTGCCGCGAGGTACCGCCGCCCGGAGTGTCTGGAGTCGTCTTCCATCGCACACCGGGTTTCATTCGTGAACTTACAGAAGTTGACCTTGAACGCGTGCGACGACGACCCGAGCATGTAGATGTTTGCGCCGGCGCAGAAGATTCGCGGTTTCAGGCTGGTCACGACCACCGCCGCGACTTCCGGGTGCTCGAAACGTATGCGCTGGACGGCATCGGCGAGCTCGATATCGACGCCGAGATCGTAAGAATTGAGCTTCAGTTTGTAGCCTTCGGCGAGCGTTTCGTCTTCCTGGACATCCATGGACAGGGTAGCCACCGGGCCTGCAATATCGAGCTTCCAGTGTTTATATTGGTCAG
>DATJKO010000112.1:0-3342 GCA_035491355.1 Pyrinomonadaceae bacterium | reverse complement strand
ACACGATCTTCGTCCTCGACCTCAAACTGATTAAGTGGGACGCCGCAGGCGAGGTGAAGGGGGGCGGGCCGGAAGCGACACCGCAGCTAGAGGCGCTGGCTACCGGGGACTGAACCGTTTTCCATTTTCCATTTGTCGTTTTCCATTTTCCGTTTGTCATTTCCCAGCAAATGAAAAATGAGAAATGGAAAATGACAAATGGAAAATGATCAGTCTTCGCGTCCGATTTCCAGCATGCGCTCGACTGCACGAAGCGCCCGCACTCGGATTTCTTCGTCGATCTGGATCTCGTACTGCTCTTTGACCAGTGATTCGAGCGTGTCTTCGAGCGTGATCTCGTTCATGTGCGGACAGCGCACACTGCACAGACGCAGCATTTCTTTTTCGGGATTCGCGGCGGCAATGTTGTCGCCCATCGAGCATTCGGTCAGCAGCAGGTAGCGCGGCGCACGCGTCTTCTCGACGTAACGAATCATCGCGGTCGTGCTGCCGGAATAGTCCGATGCCGCGACGACTTCCGGACTGCATTCCGGATGGGCCAGTATCACCACGTCGGGAAACTGCTTGCGCACGTTCTGGATGTCTTCGACGCTGAACTTCTCGTGCACCTCGCAGCGTCCGGGCCAGCCGATCATCTGGTAATCGAGCTCGTTCGGAAAGCGCTTGAGGGGATCGCGGGTCGGGAAGACGATCTGTTTGCCAGTCTCCCTGGCGACGTTGCCCGCAAGGTACTCGTCCGGAATGAAAATAACGCGATCGGTGTTTAGCGACTTAACGACCGCGACCGCGTTTGACGAAGTGCAACAGATGTCTGACTCTGCTTTTACGTCAGCGTAGGTGTTGATGTAAGTGACGACCGGAACGCCCGGAAACTGTTGCTTCAACTGGCGCACGTCCGCAGCGGTAATACTCGCAGCCAGCGAGCAGCCCGCCTTCTCCGACGGAATCAGCACCTTCTTAGTCGGATTCAGGATCTTCGCGGTCTCAGCCATGAACTTAACACCGCAGAAGACGATGATGTCCTTGTCTGTCTCGGCGGCTCTGCGACTAAGCTCGAGCGAATCACCCACGTAGTCAGGAATTGAATGGAAGAGTGCGGGCTCCATGTAGTTGTGGCCCAGGATGACCGCGTTCTTCACCAGCTTGAGACGGTTGATCTCGGCAGCAAGCTCCGCCTTCATGCGCAGCTCGAAATCAGGAACAGTGTCAGACAGCAGCGCGCTGAGCTTTTCGTATATTTCGTCAGTAGTAGTATCAGTAATCATCGATCTCGATCTAACCAACCCACTCCAAACTCACGTCAAACACCCGCGGCGAATGCGTCAGAGCGCCGACGGAAATGTAGTCGACACCGCTCTGCGCGACTTCGAGTACATTTTCGAGCGTAACGTTGCCGGACGCTTCAAATTTTGCGCGGCTGTTGGCCTGTCTGGCGATGGTCACCGCCTCGCCCATCGTCTCGGGCCTCATGTTATCAAGGAGGATCCGCTCGACTCCAAGCCGCAGCGCCTCACGCACATTTTCCAACGTACGGGTCTCAACTTCAATCGGCAGCGTGGTTCCACTGACCCGAACGCGCTCGACGGCAGCGGTGATTGAACCGGCGAAGTCGATATGGTTGTCCTTTATTAAGACCATGTCGAACAACCCGGTCCGGTGATTCTGTCCACCGCCGAGCCGAACCGCGAGTTTGTCGAGCGTGCGCAAACCAGGCGCGGTCTTGCGGGTGTCGAGAATCGTGGCGCCGGTCCCGGCGACTGAATCGACAAACTGGCGCGTCAAGGTTGCGATCCCCGACATGCGGCCCAGAAAGTTCAACGCCGTCCTTTCACCGGTCAACAACGCTCGCGCGTCGCCGGCTAACTCAGCCAGCACAGTACCTTTCGTGACGCGGGTTCCCTCTTCGACTTTTCCATCAAAAACTATCCGCGGCTCCAGGACGCGTAACACCTCGTTCGCAATGGTCAATCCAGCGACCGTGCCTTCCTGTTTCGCGATGATGCGGCCACGAAGCGACGCGCCGGCGGGCACGATGCTGTCCGTCGTGACATCGCCGGAGCCGATGTCCTCCTCGAGCGCACGTTTTATGCAGTGCGAAATATCGGAAGGTTGGTCGGTGTTGATAATTTGCGTTTGGGTCAAGGAGTAGTTTGCAACATCGACGCGGGCAGAAGCAAATTCGTACTTAGCCTGGGGTGTTAGGTCTCCCGCAAAGGCGCAAAGAAAAGAAGAACACTCCGAGTTCCTTGTATTCCCTTTGCGCCTTTGCGTCTTTGCGGGAACAAATGCTTTCAAACTGAACCAGTATCTTATCCTGGCGATCGGCTTCACTGGATCGAAACCTTCAGGTCGCGACGCTCCTGCGCCTCGTTACCGGAAAAATCCGCCGCGATGATCCGCAGCACGTAGTCGCCTTTGGGTAACTGCGACGTGTCCCACGTCCCGGTCGCCGCACGTCCGTCACGGACGGTGTTTGTAACTTCGTATAGAAACCGGGTCTTGGCGCTGCCGTAGACAGTGATGCCGCTCTCCGGGGCGTAAGCGATCTTGGTCGCCCCATCGTCCCAGGGCAGCCGATTGAAGAGGATCGTGATGTGTGGTTCGTTGAACCCGGGAGCGGAAGAACCGTCGGCGTTGAGAAGCTGATACCCAAGTTTGTACAGACCCAGACGTCGACGCTCAGGGTTGAGGTTTGTTCGATCGTACGCATCGACAACGATACGCACGTTATCGTGGATCAGTAATCGATCTGATCGTTTTCCTTTGAATTCCGATCCGGCGCTGTCGAACAGTTGAACGCTTTCGATAGTGGGTGCCTTATCGTCCGCGAAGCCGACCGGCGCGAGTGACAACGGATTGATCTCGCCGCCGGGTGGTCCGATGTTGAGATGAACGTGGTACATGCGGTTTACAGTGCCGAGTGCCTCGCCAACCTTGAAACGCGTCCCGCGTTTGACCCTCACGCGCGTAAGCTTGTCACTGTCTTTGACTGGAATAAACCGCGCGTCGTCGAACATCTTCGCGTCCTTGTCGCGTCCGACGTGGATATGAATATAGGAGACGACCCCGACACGCATGCCTTCGTTAAGCGATTCGAAACCCCAGTTTGGCAGCGGGCTCGTCACCTTTTCGTCGCGCACGGCGCGCACCACGTCGTTGTACGCCCCGAAGACGTCGAGTCCGCTGTGCAGGTGGTCGCGGCTGTCGGTAGAGTCAAAACTTCCGCGCACTTCGCCCATCGTGGCAACGACTTCATGCGGCGTTTCTTGCGGCGCGAGCGGCCAGAGCAATGATTGCTGGCCCAGCGTTGTGTTGGTCAGCTTCGGTAACTCTTGGTCTGTG
>DATJKO010000111.1:0-3501 GCA_035491355.1 Pyrinomonadaceae bacterium | reverse complement strand
ATTGCACAACGCGTCGTATCGCTCGACGGGCTACCCGGCCTTGTTCGTACCGTTGCACGTCACTTCGTTTGAGGAGTTCTGGCGTGAGTTCGTCGTTTCAAAGACGCTCGACTCACTCGGATTTCCCATTAACGGCATGACTGTCGCCTCGCCGCACAAGGAGGAGGCGTTGCAGGCAGCGACGAACGTGAGCGCCGTGGCCCGGCAAGCTGAGTCCGCCAATATCCTTGTCAGAAACAACGGATGGTGGAATGCTGATACGACCGATCCCGACGTGGTCTATGCAGCGAGGCAACAAAGCGTTAACGTTCGTGCAAAGCGCGCGGCCGTGATCGGCTGCGGCGGCGCGGGCCGAGCGATCGCCGCCGCGCTCGTAGACGCCGGCGCCGGTGTTACGTTGATCAATCGCGGCGCCGAACGCGGTGAGCATGCCGCTGCTCTGTTGGGTCTGAGTTACGTTCCGCTGCCTGACTTCGACGCGAAGGGTTATGACATCGTCGTGAATGCAACACCCGTCGGCCGCGACACCGATGAGATTCCTTTTAAGATCGAACGGTTGAATAATGACGCTGTCGTAATTGACCTGGTCTATGGTTCTCGACCCACGCCGTTGATCGGCGGCACACGCGCGCGCGATCAGGTGGCAATCGATGGTCGCGCCGTGCTGCTGACGCAGGTACGGCATCAGTTTCAGATGATGACCGGCCAGGAGATGCCTGACACAGTTTCCGTCTAAACACGAATGCTAACCACCGATTCAAAGAACGACACATACAGTCTGCTCGAACTCACCGACAAGCAACGCGAATTGATCAATCGCATGAGCGTGCTCGCTCGCGAGAACTTCGCGCCCCGCGCAGCCGAATACGATCGCACTGCGACGTTTCCGTTTGAAGATTTCGATGATCTTTTCCACGCCGGACTGCACGCGCCAGTCATTCCAGCTGAGTTTGGCGGCTTCGAGCTGGGTCCCTACCAGGGCGACGTCTTCACGTTGTGGATGATGACTAAGGAGATCGCGCGCGTCGACATGTCGCTCGCGCGTTGCTGGGAAGGACACGTCAACTCGCTGGTGCTGCTCGAAGGAATGTGTACTGACGAACAGAAGTCCCGCTGGTTCAAAGGCGTCGGCGAGCGCGGCGAGAAATGGGTGGCCTGGAGTGGTGAACCACAGGCGCCTAAACCTGGCGAACCGGTTCGATTCGGAACACTAGTCGAGAAAGTTGACGGCGGTTACATCATTGAAGGCAACAAGGCATTTGCCACGAGCGCCGGCGGTGCCCAGTGGGCCATCCTGCTGGTGAATACTGCCGGCCCGGGTGGGGTACGTCATGCGGAAGCCGGCTCACTCGATACGCAACTCATGATGGCGTGTAACCTTTCCGATCCGAGTGTCGAAATCGATACATCGTGGTGGGATCCGATCGGCATGCGCGCGACCGTCAGTCACCTGGTCCACTTTCGTCGCACGTTTATTTCCGACGCCGACGTGATCGGATATCCCGGGCAGTATTTGAAAGAAGGTTGGCAGACCTGTTTTATCCCGCATTACGCGGCGACTTTTCTCGGCGCCGCTGAAGCCGCTTACGACTACGCGCTCGAGTACGTCACCTCGCAAAACAAAGTCGACGATCCTTATATCCAACATCACATCGGCCAGATGTCGGTGAACGTCGAGACGGGACACCTTTGGCTGCGGCACGTCGCGCGGTTGTGGGAAACGGGCCGCTACCTGGAAGCGCAACTGGCAGGCAGCCGTGCGCGACACGTGATGGAGCATCTGGCGGAAGCGACGGTGAAGGATTGTATTCGCGCGTGCGGCGCTCGCTGCCTGATCCGGCCGAGCGCTTTGGAACGCATCTATCGCGATCTGTCGTTCTACGTTCGTCACGACAACGACGATCACATTCTCGCAACGATTGGTAAATCGATCCTGGGACTGACTCACGATCCTTCGTTCTACAAACCGTGAGTCTCGGACGCTGATTCAAAAACAACATAAGGTCGAGCCATGAAAACGAATCCTCATCGGCGACACTTCAAACTTCGGATCTGGTGGCTGGCACTCGGCTATTTCGCGTTCTATGCACCTTACAGTTTCCTCATCAAGATCCTGACCACGAAAATGTGGCCCGGCGTTGATGGGCCAGTCTCCGGCTTTCGCATTCTGCCTGCAGTGGTGATTGCTACTGCCGTCGTGTTGCTCGCCATCGTGACGTTTCGAGGTTGGTGGAAGTATGCCTCGCGTCGTGAGGTCGGCAGCGTCAGTGTTCTCTCGCCGCCGGTGATCGTTCTACTCTCTGGTTTTGGCACCGCGCTGATCATCGGCACAACCACGCTAGCGTTCACGTTCACCGGCGTTTCGATACTCTTCGCACTGCTGTTGATGCGGGGCGGCGTGCTACTCATCGCACCAAGCGTCGATCTGTTGTTTCGCAGGCGGGTGCGCTGGTTTTCGTGGGCTGCGCTTGGCCTAACGCTGCCTGCTATCGCGATTGCGCTACTGGACGTCAACAACTACCGACTCACGACTGTCGCGGCGCTCACAATCGGCGCCTACCTGTGCGGGTACTTGCTGCGTCTTCCCTGTGTGACGAGGCTCGCCAAACAGGAAGACACTGAGATCACGCGCCGCTACTTCGTCGACGAGTCGATCGTGGCGCTGTTCTTTCTGATCTCGATCCCAGCCGGGTTGGCACTAATCGGCCAGGGCGAGATCATGCTGGAATTCCGTCGCGGCTTCGCGGACATCCTGACCAGCGCCATGACAATTCCGGCGATGCTGATCGGCGCGCTGTACGCAGGCCTCTATTGCTTTGGTACGCTGATCTATCTCGACTGTCGCGAAAACACGTTCTGCGTTCCGTTAAATCGCGGCTCAAGCTTGTTCGCGGGTCTGTTAGCGACGCTCGTACTGGCCGTGTTGTTTGGGCAGGCGTTCCCAAGTGAAGCGCAAATCGGCAGCGCCGGTTTGATCGCACTCGCGCTTTTGTTCCTGTCGCCGTTACATCACATCGATCGCTACGTTCCGTTTCTCAAGCCCCGGAAAGTCGCTGCGTTACAACCCGAGCGACTGTTTCTGTTTGTATGTAGCGGCAATACGTGTCGCTCGCCGATGGCCGCCGCAATGGCCAACGCCGAGATCGCGCGCCGGCTCAACATACCCGTTGACGCACTTGAAACCGTTAACGTGCGCGCACTGAGCGCCGGAGTTTCAGCGCGTGTTGGCGCACCGATGACACCCGAAGCCGACGAGGTACTGCGCGAGCTCCAAGTGCCCGTCAAACCACACGCCGCGCGCAGTCTCACACCCGAGCTCGCGCAACGCGCCGAGTTGATCTTCTGCATGACCAGCGAACATCGCCAGAAGGTGATCGAAATGCTACCCTCGGTCGCAGGCAAAACTTATTGCCTCGATCTTCAGCGCGACGTTGACGATCCGATCGGCAAAGGCATGCCGGCCTACGTCGCCTGCGCGCGCGCCATCCAGGCCGCGGTCCA
>DATJKO010000110.1:0-2709 GCA_035491355.1 Pyrinomonadaceae bacterium | reverse complement strand
GGCAAAACGACACGCGCTCCTGCAAGTGGTCCAATGCCGCATTCTGCGCCTCGAGCAAATCCCGCGACTCCAACGCATTCGCAATCTTCAGTACAAACTTCTTACCGTCGCCATCACTCAATAGAAAATTCTGATCGCGCTCGCTCGGCAACGCACGCGCCTTCGCCCGCAGATCAAACCATTTCGCAGCGATCTTCTCCGCCGATTCGAGGTCGAAGACAGGCGTGTGGGTAAGCAGTTCCATCCGATGCCGCTAAACTACTTGAAAAACAGCTATAATCCCAAATCCGTGACTCAGTTAATCTCGACAATTGCCATCGCGATGGGTGCCTCGTGGGTTTCGGGAATCAATCTCTACGCCTGCGTTGGCACGCTCGGCCTGTTGGGCCGCTTCGCGCACCTGCAACTCCCCGGTGAACTGCAAGTGCTAACGAGTTGGTGGGTGATCGGCGTTGCCATCGGGCTTTACGCTGTCGAATTTGTCGCCGATAAAATCCCGATCGTCGATAGTACCTGGGACGTCATTCATACTTTTATTCGCGTGCCGGCGGGTGCGGTACTTGCCGCGGGCGCATTCGGCGACTTCGATCGCGGCATTCAGGTGATCGCACTGCTATTGGGCGGCGGACTGGCACTAAGTTCCCACGGCACGAAAGCCGCGACACGCGTGGCGCTGAACGCGAGTCCCGAACCCGTTTCGAACGCCGTCGCCAGTGTCGTCGAAGACATTATCGCTGTTCTTACAACGATTGCTTCCGTGTTCGTGCCTGTATTGATATTTATCATTGTCGGCGTAGGTTTAGTGATATCGTTCCTGGTCTTCAAACGTATTCGCCGCTTCTTCCAACAGGTGCGGAAGACGCTTCGCGGATGGTTTGCACCAGCCACGTCTTAGCCAAAAGAAGGCACAAAAGACACAAAAGGCTTTCATAGGTTTCTGGAGGACGACTATGCTCCGGTCCGTTGCTCTGTCATTAACCACCCTTCTCTTCCTGGCGCTGCCCGTCTGTTCGCAGACGCCCGACCCGTCGTTCTACAACAACTTGCGCTACCGACTCGTTGGACCAGCGCGCGGCGGGCGCGTCACGTGCGTGACCGGCGTACCTTCAGAACCACGAACGTTCTACATGGGTGTCGCGAGCGGCGGACTGTTTCGCACTATCGACGCCGGTGCAACGTGGACGCCACTGACTGACGGAAAACTCCCACTCGGATCAATCGGCAGCATCGCAGTTGCTGACTCCGATCCGAAGATCATCTATCTCGGCACCGGCTCCGACGGTGTCCGCAGCAATGTCTCGACCGGACGCGGCATTTACAAATCGACAGACGGCGGAGCGACGTGGAAGTTTATCGGTCTTTACAATGCAGGACAGATTGGCGCGGTGCGTATTCATCCGACTAATCCCGACATCGTTTGGATCGCGGCGGGCGGCGACATCTTCAAACCGAATGATGAACGCGGCGTGTTCAAAACTAAGGACGGCGGCAAGACGTGGCGCAAGGTGCTGTTTCATTCAGACACCGTCGGCGCGATGGATCTCGAGGTGCAACCCGGAAATCCGGAAGTCGTTTACGCATGGCTTTCGCGACTCGAACGTAAACCATGGACGATCATCAGCGGCTCGCGCGACGGCGGTTTCTACAAAAGCACGGACGGTGGCGAGAGTTTTGAAAAGATCAGCCAAGGCCTTCCCGACCAACTGATTGGCAAAGCAAATCTGGCCGTCACCGCGGCAAATCCGAATCGTATCTACGCGCTGATCGAAGCCAAACCCGGCGGCGGTTTCTATCGCTCCGAAGATGCCGGTCAGAACTGGACCTTAATCAACTCCCAGGGCTCGCTTATTCAACGTCCGTTTTACTACACGACGCTTGGCACCGATCCGTCGAACGCGGACGTCGTCTACGCTGGTGCAGAGGGTTTCTTCAAATCAGTCGACGGCGGCAAGACGTTCACGCCGTTTCGCACGCCGCATGGCGACAATCACGATATCTGGATCAACCCGAAAGACGGTCAGATCATGATCCAGTCGAACGACGGCGGCGCCAACGTCTCAACTGACGGCGGCCGCACTTGGTCGACGCAGATGAACCAGCCGACCGCCGAGATCTACGGCGTGTGGGTCGACAATCAGTTCCCCTACAAACTCTATGGCGCTCAACAAGACAACTCGACGCTGATCATCTCGAGCGGCGCCGAACCGTTTTCTACTGCTGATTGGCGCCCTGGTCCAGGCTGCGAAACCGGACCAATCATGCCGCACCCGCTCAATCCCGACATCGTTTACGGATCGTGCAAGGGCCAGTATGGCGTAATGAACCTGAAGACCGGACAGGAGAAGAGCTACTGGATCGGCGCGCAGTCGCTTTACGGCAATCCCGCGAGCGATCTCATCTACCGCATGCAACGCGTGTCGCCGATGGCTACGTCGCCGCACGATCCGGAAGTGCTTTATTACGGTTCGCAGTATCTTCATCGCACGCGCGACAAGGGTGTGACGTGGGAAAAGATCTCACCCGACTTAACGGCACATCTCGCGTGTTGTCAGGGCGCGAGCGGTGAGCCGATTACACGCGACGTAACGGGTGAAGAGTTTTACAGCACGCTCTACGCGATCACGGAGTCGCCGCTGGAGAAGGGCGTCATCTGGGCCGGCGCGAACGACGGTCCGTTTCACGTTACGCGCAACAACGGAAAGTCGTGGG
>DATJKO010000109.1:0-5314 GCA_035491355.1 Pyrinomonadaceae bacterium | reverse complement strand
GAGCCTCGAGTAGGAGTTCGGTGTTTCGGAGGCCCAGCTTGAGCGTCAGAATCTCATGGCCCAGGCCAAGAAGGTACTGAATCGCCTCTTCAAAACGCATAAGTTTTTTCCCGCAAAGACGCAAAGGCGCAAAGAAGACTGAGAAGGTTAATCCTACGACGTCCTAACCTCTTCTTTGCGTCTTTGCGTCTTTGCGCGCCTTTGCGGGAACCTCTGCCTAGCCTCTCGAAGCCGCGCGTCGCCGGGCGCGTTCGATGTCTGACTCGCCGTGGATCTCCGGATTCATCATGAAGTTCAGCAGCTTAATGATGTGAGTTCGCAGCTCGCGTCGATCGACGATCTCGTCGACCATGCCATGGTCCAAAAGAAACTCGGAGCGCTGAAAGTCTTTCGGCAACTTCTGCCGGATTGTCTGTTCGATCACGCGGGGCCCAGCGAATCCGATCAGTGCTTTCGGTTCGGCGAGAATGATGTCGCCGAGCATCGCGAAACTTGCCGTGACGCCACCGGTCGTCGGATCGGTCAGGACGGAAATGAACGGCAGGTGCGCTTCGTCGAGTGCCGCGAGCGCCGCGGAGATCTTGGCCATTTGCATCAGCGACAGGGTGCCTTCCTGCATGCGCGCACCACCGGAAGCCGAGAAGATCACGACCGCGCTGTGTTCCTTCATCGCCCGCTCGATCAGACGCGTGACTTTCTCGCCCACTGCCGATCCCATCGAACCGCCGATAAACGTCATGTCCATCGCCGCGGCGAGCACTGGATGATCGCCGACAGTCCCACGCCCGTTGATTACTGCTTCCGGGAGTCCTGAACTCTCAGTGGCCTGTTTAAGGCGATCCGCATACGGCTTGCTGTCCGTGAACTCCAGCGGATCGATCGAGATCACCTCGCCGTCTAGCTCTTCATACTTCCCCTCGTCGAACAGCAGCGACAGCCGCTCGCGGGCGCCGATGCGAAAGTGGTACCCGCAGTGCTTGCAAACCTGCAGTCCGTCTTCGAGTTCGCCCTTGTACAAATGGGCCTCGCAACCGTCGCATTTGACGAAGACATTCTCCGTCTTCACGACGCGTTCTTCAGGCGGAACCGATTCTATGCGCTTTGTTTTTTTACTGAACCAGGCCATAAGGAATGGCGGGAAGCGTAGCACAAGAGAATTGCGAATTGCGAATTGCGGGGTTTTAAGCTAACAAATTCGCAATTCGCATTTCGCATTTCTAGAATTCAATCCCCTGTTGAGCGCGAACTCCCGCAGTAAATGGATGTTTGATCTCGGTCATCTCGGTCACGAGGTCGGCAGCTTCGATTAGCTCAGGTGGAGCGTCACGCCCGGTGACGACGATGTGCAAAGCAGGTTGAGTGGCCCGAATCGTGCGAATCTCGTCCAGCACTTCCGCGACGGGCAACATCTTGTAACTGAGCACGTACACGAGTTCGTCAAAAACCAGCATGTCGTAATCGCCGGAGCGCAACTTCTCGACGCAAAGCGCCCACGTCTCGCGCGCCGTCTTGATGTCCTGTTCGGGATTGTTGGTGTCCCACGTGAAGCCGTCGCCCATCGTGTGGACTTCGATGCCTAATTTTTCTGCGGCTTCGTGTTCGCCGTAGCGATCGTGGCGCGACTTCATGAACTGAATCATGCAGCAGTTCAAACCGCGTCCGGCGGCGCGCATCATGAGGCCAAGCGCGCAGGTGGTCTTGCCTTTACCGTTGCCGGTGTGGACCATCAGGAGGCCGCGCGTGTTTTCCTGATAGTCCTTCCGTCGCCACTTATACTTTCGGACCAGGTTAGGCTGGGTCACGGTTATTAGGCCACAGATTCTTTCAACGCATCCTCGGTCAGGTCACCGTTGGCGCGCTTCACCGCTTCCTGCAGGAGACGCACGATCGTGGTCTCCGCTTCTTCCCAACTTCCGCGGAGCGTGCAGCCGGCCGCGTTGCGATGACCGCCGCCGCCAAACTTCTCGGCGACCTTGGCGACGTTCACATCGCCTTTGGACCGCAGACTCGTGCGATACATTCCCGGCTCGCACTCCTTGAGCATCGCCACGGCTTCGACTTCGCCGACCGTCAACGGATAGTTCACGAAACCATCCGCGTCTTCGTCGGACGCACTCGCCTGTTGCTGCATCTCGAGAGATTGCCGCATGCACGCCACGCGTCCTGACTCGTCGCGTCGCGCGGTGGACAACACAGCCCCCATCAACTCGATGCGGCTCCACGGGTAACTCGCAAACACTGCTTCGGCTGTCTTTGCGGGTTTGACCCCAGTGCGGACGAGCTCGGAAGCGACTTTGAACGTTCGCTCAGTGGTATTGGAGTAGTGAAACGATCCGGTGTCAGTGATCAGCGCGGTGTAAACACACTCGGCGATCTCTCGCGTCACGCGCACGCCGGTCGCTTTGCACAAGTTGTAGATCATCTCGCCGACTGCGGAGGCAGTTGAGTCGATCCAATTGATGGTGCCGAAAAGTGCGGTGGTCGAGTGGTGGTCGATGTTGACGACAAACTGCTTTTCGAGATCCCCAAGACCGGGCCGCGTGATGTCGGAACACTCGATGACAAACACGGCGTGATACGAAGGATCTACCGAAGGTGTGACGCGAACGTCGCCGGCGCCAGGGAGTTGCTGATAAGCGTGCGGCACCGGGTCACGCATGATTACTTCAACGTCTTTATCCAGAGCGCGTAACAGCCAATACAAACCGAGTGACGATCCTAAACTGTCACCATCCGGGCGAATATGCGAGGTGATCGCGAAACGACGTTTGGCCTCGATCAGCTCGACAACTTGACTAAGCATAATCTTAAATTTCGAATTCCGAAATTCGAATTTCGAAATTCACTACTCATCCTTTCCTTGTCTCTCCCACTCTCGTTCAATCTCTTCGAGCAATTGATCGACTCGCTCGCCATCTTCCTCGACGCGGTCGCGCACGAAATTAAGTTCGGGCGTGCGGGGGAGATTTAACGAAAGACCCAGTTGCTTTCGAACATATGGCGCTGCGTGCTTTAAAGCAGACAGCGCCGATTTGTGCTCGTCCTCGTCGCCCGCGACCGTGACGTAAACACGAGCCGCACGCTTATCGGAGGAGAGACGAACATCTGTCACAGTTACCGTTGTCAGTCGCGGGTCTTCGAGTTCGTAACCGACGATCTGCGCGATCTCTTCCCGCAGAGTATCCGTGAATCTTTCCGTCCGGCGCATCACAAACCCTGCCGTTTTTACAGCTCCGTCGCCGCGACCCGCTCCACGACATACGCTTCAATCTGGTCTCCAACTTTGATGTCGTTGAAGTTCTCCAGACTGATACCGCACTCGAAACCTTCGCGAACTTCGGACACATCGTCCTTGAAGCGACGCAACGAGCCGATGTTACCTTCCCAACTGACAACGCCGTCGCGAATCACGCGCGCGCGTGCGTTGCGACGAATAAGGCCGTCGATGACCATGCTGCCCGCGACCGTTCCGGCCTTCGGCACGCGGAATACTTCGCGCACTGAAGCCTTGCCGAGAATCTTCTCTTTCTCAATCGCTTCGAGCATGCCGATCATGGCCGCGCGAATTTCCTCTTCCACTTTGTAAATGATCGAGTGGAGACGAATGTCGACGCCTTCCTGCTTCGCGATGTCGGCCGCACGCGCTTCGGGACGCACGTTGAAACCGATGATCACCACCGCGGACGACGACGATCCGGCCTGCGTGGCTGTACCGAGCAGTACGTCCGATTCGGAGATTGCGCCCACACCGGAGCGAATCACCTTCACCTTCACACGATCTGTCGACAGCTTTTGCAACGTCGATTTCAGCACTTCGACTGAACCCTGCACGTCAGCCTTGATGATGACGAGCAGTTCCTTAACTTCACTTTCGCCCAGCGCTTCGATACCGCGCTTGGTCGTCTGCAACAACGTCGCCTGACGGCTGAGCATCTGCCGGTGTTGCGAGATCGACTGGGCCTTCGTGATGTCCGAAACGACCTGGAAGCTCTCGCCCGCCTGCGGCACGCCCTGTAAACCAAGCACTTCCACGGGTGTTGCCGGGCCCGCTTCGGTAATCGGCTCGCCCCGGTCGTTGAACATAGCGCGCACGCGGCCGTAGATCTGTCCGACAATGAACGGTTCGTGAATCTTCAGCGTTCCCTGTTGCACCAACACCGTCGCGACCGCACCACGGCCACGATCCAGCTTGGCTTCCAGCACCACGCCGGACGCCAGACGCGTCGGACTGGCGCGCAGATTCAGAATGTCTGAGGTCAGCAGGATCGTTTCCAGCAGCGTGTCGAGGTTCTGACGCTTCTTCGCGGAGACCTGGACCATTTCCGTCTCACCACCCCAATCCAGTGGCGATAGCCCCTGCGTCGCGAGTTCCTGGCGGACCCGATCGGCGTTGGCGTCAGGTTTATCGATCTTGTTGATGGCCACGATGATGGGCACACCCGCGGCGCGCGAGTGTTCAATCGCTTCGATCGTCTGCGGCATGACGCCGTCGTCGGCCGCAACGACCAGGACCACGATGTCGGTAGCTTTTGCACCGCGCGCACGCATCATCGTGAACGCTTCGTGGCCCGGCGTGTCGAGGAATACGACCCGACGAGTCTCGTCGTGATTATCAGGGTTCGGTACCTGCACGCTGTACGCGCCGATGTGCTGAGTAATACCGCCAGCTTCACCGCCGGCGACGTCAGTGGTCCGGATCCCGTCGAGCAACGAAGTCTTACCGTGGTCGACGTGGCCCATGACTGTGACCACCGGGGCGCGCGGCAACTCGACGTCGTCCGCATCGGCCGCGATCAGTTCTTCAAACTCTTCCTCCGCGACCATCTCTTCGAACGGCACGAATGAGACGTCATAACCGAAACGCTTGCCGAGGTCGGCGGCGACATCGTCCATCAATGGTTGATTGATGGTGGCGAACACACCGCGTTGCAGCAGCAACGTCACGATATCTTTCGGCTTGATGCCGAGTTTCTCCGCGAACTCCTTCACCGTGGAACCTTCTATCAGGCGCACGGATTTCAGTTCGCCCGTTCCAGGCATTTCGAGTCGACCGGCGATGCGGTCCTCGAGTGACAGCGCCTTCGGGGGTGGAATGAAATCGCCTTTGTCGAACCTGCCGGCCCTGCCTTCAATCTTCCGGCCGCCGCGTGGACTGCTGCGTCGCGAACGCCGGCGTCCGGCGTCGGGCGGTGGAATGTAGGTAGTTTGCGGCGTCGCTGTTTCGCCCGGTGTTCCCATGCGCTCCGAGCGAGGCAGGGAGGGACGGTCGCGGAGTCTGCTGGGCCGATCAGGAGTACGCTCTTTCGGCGGGGCC
>DATJKO010000108.1:0-11827 GCA_035491355.1 Pyrinomonadaceae bacterium | reverse complement strand
AGTTTCTGCGGAAAGCGACGGGGCGGGCAAAGGCGCGACTTTTACCGCGACGTTTCCGTTGTTGGCGGATCGAGCGGAGCCGGTTGCGCACGCTTCGGAGCTGAGCGTCGCCGAAGTTCGATCACTCGACGGCCTGCGAGTGCTGCTCGTCGACGACGAACCCGAAGCACGCGAGATCATAAGCACAGTGATCGGCCGCACGGGCGCGGAGGTGAAAGCGTGCATCTCCGCCAGTGAAGCGTTGGTGAAAGTGACCGAGTGGCGACCCGATGTGATCTTGAGCGACATCGCGATGCCGGAAGAAGACGGCTACAGTTTTATCGGCAAAGTGCGATCGTTGCCGCGCGAGAAAGGCGGCGAAACACCCGCGGCGGCGTTGAGCGCGTACGCGCGCGACGAGGATCGAATGCAGGCGTTGGCCGCGGGTTACCAGATGCACATCGCCAAACCGATCGGCGCCAGCCAACTCGTGACGATGGTCGCGAAACTAGCCGGACGCGACACCTGACACATTTTCCATGACAAACGGAAAATAACCGTTGTTCTTGAAAGCGGCGGAAAATTCTGTAAAGTAGCGCCATGAAGAAGGCGCCGGTAGGAATCGGTATCGTCGGGACCGGGTTTGCGCGCACGACTCAAATCCCCGGTTTCCGCGATTGCATGGGTGCAAGGGTTGTCGCGATTGCGAGTGGTCATCGCGAGCGCGCTGAAGTCGTCGCGAAAGAATTCGACATCCCTCACGTCGCAGCCGACTGGCAGGAATTAGTCGAGCGCAACGACGTGGACCTCGTCAGTATCGTCACTCCTCCTTCCACGCACATGGAGATCACGCTGGCGGCGCTCGAACAGCGCAAGGCCGTACTTTGCGAGAAGCCGATGGCGTTGAACGCGGAACAATCCGCGCGCATGACGGAAAAGGCAAAGTCCGCGAACGTGCTCGCATTGCTCGATCACGAGCTGCGGTTTCTGAACAGTCGCCGTACGATGCGCGGCATGTTGCAGACCGGCGCGATCGGCACCGTGCGTCATTGCAACTACGTGTTTCGATCCGATTATCGTGCACTGGCCGATCGCGCGTGGGACTGGTGGTCGGATGAAAAGATGGGCGGCGGTACGCTCGGCGCAATCGGATCGCATGTGATCGACTCTTTTCGCTGGATGCTCGGCACAGAGATCAGCAAAACGCTCGGCATGCTTTCGACGCACATCAACCAACGCAACGACAAAGCGACCGGCGAGTCACGTGCGGTCACCACCGACGACGCAGCAAACCTTCTGTTCCGCTTTGCGGATGGTCCATTAACTCAGGACACTACCGGCTCCGCGTCGCTTTCCGTGATCGAGTCGGGCAAGTATGAAAACCGGCTCGAGGTCTACGGCACCAAAGGCGCGTTGATGGTGGAAGAGACGGGTGAACTCTGGCGCTCGCCGACGGGATCGGGCGTGTGGCGTCCGGTGCAGGTCGATCAGGATCACATGGCCCAGGGTATGCGCGAGAGCAGTTGGTCGCGCGGCTTCACTGCGTTTGCGGTCGCGATTTGCGATGCCTTGCGAGGCGGCCGAAGGACGGTCAACGATGCAGCGACGTTTGAAGACGGTCATCGCGTACAGATCGTTCTCGATGCGATTCGCGCGTCGCACGAAGGTGGATCCTGGGTAACACTTAGTTAGCTGTACTTTGTCCTTTGTTCTTTGTACTTAGTTGGGTTTCGCTCACGTCGTAGAACGGTGACTACAAAAAACAAAGCACAGAGTACAAAGCACAAAGCTCAAAGTTCCCGCATACGCGTTGGCGTTGACACAGGCGGCACGTTCACCGATTTCGTCTTCGTAAGAAACGGTCAGATTCAACTCTTCAAAGTTCCCTCCACACCCGAAGATCCCTCGCTCGCAATTCGTAACGGACTGGCACGGATCGGCGCGGCAGTCGACGTTGTTCACGGAACGACTGTTGGCACGAATGCTCTGTTGCAACGACGCGGTGCGCGCACGGCGCTGATCACGACGCACGGTTTTGAAGACGTGTTGGTGATCGGTCGTCAGGCGCGCCCGGAACTCTACAACCTCAACGCCGTCAAACCGCCACCGCTGGTCGAAGATGGGCTTCGATTCGGTGTTGCTGAGCGTGTGGTGGCTTCGGGCGAGGTGTTGGAACCGCTTAATGACTCCGAGCTGCCGGCGTTGGTTGAAGCATTGAAGCGCGCCGGCGTTGAGTCAGTGGCGATCTCGCTGCTGTTTTCGTTTCTGCATCCGGAGCATGAGGAGCGCATTGCTGAGTCGTTGGCTTCGCTGGGGGTGCCGTTGTCGATTTCGAGTCGAATCCTGCCGGAGTATCGTGAGTTTGAACGGACGTCGACCGTAGTTATCAATGCGTACTTGCAACCGTTGATGGGCCGTTACTTGAACCGGTTGCAGGAGCAGAGTGCGAAGTTGAATTTGCGGGTGATGCAGTCGTCCGGCGGCAGCATTTCGGCTGAAGTCGCGGCCGCGGAGCCGGTGCGCACTATACTTTCGGGTCCGTCCGGTGGCGTGGTGGGCGCGTTGCGGGCGGCGCGGTCAGCGGGGATCAAGAACGTAATCACATTCGACATGGGTGGGACGTCGACTGACGTTGCGTTGTGCGATGGTGGTGCGATTCGCACGACGAACGAAGCGGTCGTTGCGGGATTGCCGGTTGCGGTTTCCGTCATGGACATTCATACGGTTGGCGCTGGTGGCGGATCGATTGCGCGTGTCGATGAAGGTGGATCGTTGCGCGTGGGGCCTGAGTCGGCGGGCGCCGAACCTGGTCCAGCTTGTTACGGACGATCGATGTTACCGACAGTGACGGATGCGCATGTCGTGCTGGGCCATTTCGGTGGCGGGGGTTTGTTGGGTGGCGAGTTTGAGTTGGACGAAGATAGCGCACGTGCCGCGTTGACGACGCTGGCAGACGAGATGAGTCGCGTGACGGGTAAGCGGACGAGCGCCGTTGCGGCGGCGGAAGGCGTGGTGTCGGTCGCGAACGCAAACATGGAGCGCGCGCTGCGGCACATTTCCGTCGAGCGTGGACACGATCCCCGGCAGTTCGTGTTATTGCCTTTTGGCGGTGCGGGTGGGTTGCACGCCGTCGAGCTTGCGCGTGCGTTGCGCATCCCGCAGGTGTTCATGCCGACTGCACCCGGTGCGCTTTCGGCCGTTGGAGTATTGGTGGCGGATGTCGTGAAGGACCAAAGCCGCACGGTGATGTTTGGTTACAGCGCGAAAGACGTGGCCCGGTTGCCGAAAGTGTTTCGCGAAATGGAACGCGAGGCGACGTCCGTATTGCGACGGGAGGGATTTCCGACGGCGAAGCAGCGACACGAGCGCGCGCTGGCGATGCGGTATCGTGGTCAGTCGTTTGAGTTGCTGATTAACAAGACCGACGGGAACCTCGCGGCGGCGTTTCACCGCGCGCATCGGGAACGTTACGGCTACGCGCAGGAACAAAGCGAGATCGAGATTGTCAGTGCGCGACTGCGGTCGATAGGTCTCGTAGAAAGATTATCGGTACGCAAGATCGGGTCAGGTCGCGGAGTTGTTAAGCCCCACGGGTCTGCAGTCGCTTACCTCGACGGGCGCAAGACGAGCGTCGGTGTTTACAGACGAGACGATCTGCGCGGCGGAGTGAAACTGCGGACGCCCTGCATCGTCACTGAGTACTCCGCGACGACGCTGATCCCTGCGAACGCTATGGCGCGGGTGGATCAGTTCGGCAACATCCTGGTTGATTTATGAAGCACAGGTTCGACCCCACGACTCTGGAAATCTACCGCGCGCTCTTCACTTCGGTGGCGGAGGAGATGGGCATCGCGCTGCGCCGCACGGCTTTCTCGCCGAACATCAAAGAGCGACGTGATTATTCCTGCGCCGTGTTCGACGCGAAGGGAAAGGTCATCGCACAGGGCGATCACATGCCCGTCCATCTCGGATCAATGCCGATGGCCGTTGCTGCTGCGCTCGATGTGATCGAGTTCGCTCCGGGCGATGTGGTGGCGGTGAATGATCCGTTTGCGGGTGGCACGCACCTGCCGGACGTTACTTTGGTTAGTGCCGTGTTTCGGGAGAAGGGGGGGACGGGGGGATGGGCGGAGACGGGGGGAAGGAGCGACGCGGGGACGCGGGGATGGGGAGACGCGGGGACGCGGGGATGGGGAGACGCGGAGACGCGGGGAATGCTCCGCATCTCACGGTCTCCGCGTCCCCGCGTCGCTCCTTCCCCGCGTCAGCCTTCCCCCCGTCTGCTTTTCTACGTTGCGAACCGGGCGCATCACGCTGACATCGGAGGTGCGACCCCGGGGTCGATGGGACTCGCCACCGACATCTACGGCGAGGGGATTCGCATTCCGCCGATTCGTCTCGTCAGAAGCGGTCTGCTCGATAGCGACACGATGCGACTACTGCTCGCGAATGTGCGCGGCAACGTTGAACGTCGCGGCGATTTCGACGCGCAGATCGGTTCGCTGAAAACCGGGGCGACGCGATTGTTGGAGATTATCGAGCGTCGCGGTGAACGTGAAGCGACTGAATACGCCGCCCAGTTGATCGACTATTCCGCGCGAATGATGCGACACACGATCGCGTCGATTCCTAACGGCGTGTACGAAGCGGAAGATGCGCTGGACGACGACGGGGTCGACGATCGACCGGTCAGGATCGCTGTGCGAATTGAAATCCGGGGCGAGCGCGCAACGGTCGATTTCAGCGGCAGCGCGCCGCAGGTGACTGGCGCGATCAATGCGGTCGAAGCGATTACTGTTTCCGCCGTGTCATACGTGTTTCGTTGTTTGGTAGGCGGCGAAGTGCCGGCGAGCGCGGGATTAATGCAACCGATCGAAGTGATCGCACCGGCGGGAACAGTCGTAAACGCTAATCCTCCCGCGTCGGTCGCCGGGGGAAACGTTGAGACGTCGCAGCGCATCGTCGACACCGTTTTCAAAGCGCTCTCGCAGGCGTTGCCGGATCGGATTCCCGCCGCCAGTCAGGGGACAATGAACAATCTCACGATCGGCGGCATTGATACACGAGGGGGGCAAGCTCAGGAGTTTTCGTATTACGAAACAGTCGCTGGCGGGATGGGTGCGCGGCCGTCGCTCGACGGCATGAGCGGCGTGCACACGCACATGACGAACAGTTTGAACACGCCTGCGGAAGCGCTCGAGTACGCGTACCCGCTGCGTGTGCGCGAGTATCGACTGCGACGGGGATCCGGTGGTGAAGGGAAGCAACGCGGCGGCGATGGTGTGGTGCGTGAGATCGAGACGATCGTGCCCGCGCGCATGTCGCTTCTGGCCGATCGTCGCAAGCGCCGGCCCTATGGTTTGTACGGTGGGTCCGAAGGTGCAGCGGGCCTCAACCGCATAAACAGCGAAACGATTCCCGCGAAAGGTTCACACGAGTTGAAGGCCGGCGATCGGATTCGAATTGAGAGTCCCGGTGGCGGTGGCTGGGGAACAGCGGATTAGGACGCAGCGAATGCCGACTACTTTGGCTTTGCGCAAAAAATCCCGAGCTTATTTTGCTTTCTCTGCACCGCAGAGAAGACAACGCGCTTAATGATACTTTTGGGGCAAAGCCGACTACGTTGTCAAACGTCTATAAATTCCCGGCAGTCTTTCAGGCAACGACAACACATCGTCGATAATCGTGTAACCAATGTCGCCGTACAGATCGCGCAGCTCCGCTTCTGATTCACGATCGATCGTTATACAGAACGGCGTAATCCCTTCGGTCTTCGCCTGCCGTAAAGCTTCGCGCGTGTCTTCGCGCGCGTAACGCGCATCGCCGTAGTCGTGGTCGTACGGCCGCCCGTCTGAAAGCACGATCAGCAAACGCGTGCGCGCATCCTGTTTAGCCAGCCGCGCGGTGGCATGACGAATCGCGGCCCCGAGACGCGTGTTGTTCTGATAGTTGATACCGCCAATGCGGCGCTTCACTTCGTCGCTGTACTTCTCGTTGAAGTCTTTCACAACATAAAACTTCACGTTGCGCCGGCCCTCGGAGGTAAAGCCGTTGATCGAGTAAACATCGCCGACAGCTTCGAGCGCCTCGCTCATTAGGACCAAGCCTTCCTTCTCGATCTCGATGATGCGACGCCCGGGTCGTGTGTATGGCTGCAACGGATGCCGCCCGATCGTGCGCGCGGTCGACGACGACTGGTCCAACAAGAACGACACCGCCACGTCGCGGCGGCGTCGCAAACGTTTCGTGTAGATCCTTTCCGACTGATGGCCATCGGCCCGCCGGTCGATGACGTAATCGATGACCGCGTTTAAATCAAACTCCTCCCCGTCGACTTAATTCGTCACGCGCGTCAGGTTCTCGGGTTTCATGAGTTGAAACTGATAACGAATCGACGAGATCACGCCTTTGTGCCGCTCTTTCGTATCGTCAACGAACGCGCGGTCACCCTGCTTTACACGCTTCTCGATAACGCGACACCAGCCGAGACGATGATCGGTCAACTCGCGGTCCCACTCGTCGTAGTTGTAAGCGACTTCACCTTCCGCCAGCACCTGTTCGGGCGACTCGGATTCCGACCATGCTTCCGCGCCCGCGAGTTCGTCGGGTTCGCCATCCGGCGACGGATCGTTCCAGGCATTGAACAGCTCACGCGCATCACGACGCTGCGGCATCGACTGCGCATGTTGCTGCTTCAGTCGATCGGTTGCGGCCGACTCGTCGTTCTCCTCCGACTGCTCTTCCGGTACTTCCACCTGCTGTATCGAATCGTCCGCGGGCACCACCGACTGGAACAGATCGTAGACACGGCCGGTAGCGATCAGCGTGTCGGCAACCGTCGCCTCAGCATTGCCGAGATAGTCGCTGACGATCGTTTCCAGTTCGGAGACGATCTGCCCGTAGTATTGTCGTGCGTCGTCGCGCGCGCCGCCGAGAATGGTCACCTGGAACAACAACTCGAACGGGACCAGCAGCGCAGGCAATTCGATAATCTGCGGACGTCTGCGACTGAGATGGTCTCGAATCAGATCGAGGTCACGTCGCAGACCCCTATACGCGTGTCGCAAGCGGCGATCGATGCGGCCGTTTTCGAGCGTGCCGAAGATGCGCCGCGCGAGTTGCGCCAACGGAAACAGCCTGAGGACTTCCCGATAATCCGTGTTTTTCGCGTCAGAGTGTTTCTGAGCCTGCTCCACTAACATCTCGTCAGGAGCCGCGAATGCATCTCTCACATCGACATCAAAACTCTGACTGATCGCCGCGTGAGCGGCATCGAGAATTCCGCCGCGCTCGTAAGTGCCAAACTCAATCTGCCCAGCGCCGTGAGCGGCCAGCACTTTGTACAAACGAAAATCCAACTCCTCGTCGCCAAACTCATTGACCAGCGACGGCAAATGGATTGTGCGCCCGTCGCCGATGCGTGCCTCATCCGGCACCGCAGCGAGTGGGGCAACATCGACCTCGCGCCCGGTTAATGCTTCAACATACAACCGCAGCAGATGCTGAATCGAATCGAGAGCCAACCCTGCACTGCCGCTATGCAGCGCTTCATAACTGCCACGCGTTTCGAGTGAGAAATAACTCCGGCGCGCCCGCGTGTCAGTGCGACCGGACGACAATCCGCGCCGCGCCCACGCTTCAAACTGCTCGATCGAAACACTCCGCAGCGCCCGCGAGCTCGAACGAAAACAAGCCAGCGCCGCCTCGCCATCCACCGCCGCGATCTCTTTCGTCAGTGCCAGCACCCGGCGTGACAATTCAACGGCATCGCTTCGCGAGGAGCCTTCGTTCAGTAGTCTTAAAAATCGTGGGCTACTGCGCACGAAAGCAATCAGACTCGCATTCCCATGCGCCGCGACTACCCACAACAGATCGATCCAGTCGTCGAAGATCTCCGGCGCGCGTCGCAGGATCTCACCGCCGGAAAGCAGCACCTGAAGTGCCGCGCCTCCGCCGCGTTCGAGAAAATCGTTGGTCCGTGTCAGCAGGCGTGTCGCGTCCGCAGCATTTAATGTGTTTAGCGAGGCTGGTAACGACGACCAGGCATCGGCAGCAATGCCACCGGCTCGCGTTGCAAACGCAGTCGCCAAAGCGAGTGCCGCTTCAGTTACCGGCGCACTTTCGAACTCACGCAGGAAACGCGACACCGCAACAGAACTATTGATGAACTCGGTACTGTGTTTCGCGGACCGTCTCGCGATCTCGGTCGCGATGTCGAGTATCGCGCGCGAAGTTTCGACATCGATCTCCTTCAGAATCCCTGGCAGCGACTCAAACGTTTCTCTGGCAACGGAAGTCGACAGGACGATCTGGCGCGCACACAACGCAAACAGCGCCGGTCGCAGCTCTTCGGTAACGTCCCGCAGCGGTTCGACACCGGCGGCAAAGAACGAAGCCGCGGATTCGTAATCGCTCATTGCGAGCCGGCGACCCATGTCGGCCCACGCGCGCAGCTCCGCCGGTTGCAACACCTGCACGGCCGCGGGCGCCGCACGTAGAAATTCAAGTGCGGTCCGAAGCGAGATGCTTGCGATCGCTGTGCTGGATTCGAGGATCTGTGTGCGGTAAGTCTCCAACAGCTTAGATGACGGTGGTGATGATCTCGCGAATGCTGCGTTGCAACTCGCGATCGTCGGTGATCGGCGAGCACATCGCGACTTCGGCTGCATCGACGGGTGGGATGCCGAGCGCGATCAATTGCGCGGCGTAGATTAGTAGACGAGTGGAAACGCCCTCCTCGAGACCGTGACCGCGCAGATTGCGGACCTTCTGTCCGATCAGCACGAGATCGCGGGCGGTGCCTTCGTCCACACCACCTTCGCGCGACACAATCTCGGCTTCCATTTCCGGTGGCGGGTAGTCGAACTCAATCGCCACGAAGCGTTGCCGCGTCGACTGCTTCAGGTCCTTCAAAATCGACTGGTAGCCCGGATTATAAGAAACGACGAGCATGAAGTCGGCCGGCGCTTCGAGAATCGTGCCCCGTTTCTCGATCGGCAGACGACGGCGATGATCCGTCAACGGGTGAATGATTACGACGGTGTCTTTGCGCGCCTCGACTACTTCGTCGAGATAACAAATCGCGCCGTTGCGGACTGCGGAAGTCAGCGGACCGTCGTGCCAGATCGTTTCTTCGCCTTCAAGCAGAAAACGTCCGACGAGGTCGGTCGACGACAGGTCTTCGTGGCAGGCGACGGTGATGAGCGGACGTTCGAGTCGCCAGGCCATGTGTTCTACGAAGCGGGTCTTACCGCAGCCGGTCGGGCCTTTGAGAATCACGGGCAACCGTGCAGAATGCGCTGCTTCGAAGAGTTCTACCTCCCGGGCGACCGGCAGGTAATAGGGCTCGGCGGTTACTCGATAGTCCTGGATTGCGCTTTCAACCATTTGTTTGGCATCTTAACATTCGGGTACGGAGCCTCAAAACAGAACACGGATTTAAGGGAATGATGAAAATAGCAGTAGCAATGAGTGGCGGGGTGGATTCGTCGGCGGCCGCCGCGATCCTGAAAGAGCAGGGCCACGAGCTGGTCGGGTTCACGATGCAATTGTGGGATCAACGTCGCGGCATCAACGTTGATGAAAACGGCGATCCGCTGCCGTCGCGCTGCTGTTCATTGGACGACGTTTACGACGCGCGTCGCGTGGCTGAAGAACTGGAGTTTCCGTTCTACGTTTTGAATCTCGAACGCGACTTCGAACGCGACATCGTCGCGCCATTCGTTACGAGTTATTTGAGCGGCGAGACGCCGATTCCGTGTGTCGGGTGTAACAGCCGTTTGAAGTTTGCGTCCCTGGATCGACTCGCGGCGAGTTTGGGTTGCGAGAAAGTTGCGACGGGTCACTACGCGCGCGTCGAGTTTGATTCCGGCGCCAATCGTTACCGCCTGCTCCGCGGTCGTGACCAACAAAAAGATCAATCATATTTCTTGTGGGAGCTGACGCAGGCGCAGTTGTCGCGCGCTCTGTTTCCGTTGGGCGAGATGTCGAAACCAGAGGCGCGTGATGCTGCACGACAACATCATCTGAGCGGCGTTTCCGAGAAGAAGGAGTCGCAGGAGATCTGTTTCGTACCCGACGGTGACTACGCCGGTTTCATCGATCGTTATCTGGAAGCGGAGAACGCGAGCGATCGTTTACCGGGAGCGGGCGAGATCGTCGACAACAACGGTCGCGTCATCGGTCGTCACGAAGGAATTCATCGTTACACGATCGGGCAGCGTCGCGGAATCGGGATCGCCGACGAGCGTCCGCTTTACGTCATCAACATCGACGCGAATCGTAATCAAGTGCAGGTCGGATCGTCTGAAGAACTGTTGAGCAGTGAATTCACAGCGGCGGGTGTTAATTGGATCGACTGCGACGATCCGCAGGAGCCCGTGCACGCAGAGGTTCGCGTTCGCTATCGTCACACAGCGGCGCCGGCTACGATCACAGCGCTCGCAAACAATCGCGCTCGCGTCGTTTTCGACGAGCCGCAACGCGCTATCACACCAGGGCAGGCGACTGTTTTCTATCGCGGGGACGAAGTGGTTGGCGGCGGCTGGATAGTTAAGAATTGCGAGATTGCGAGAAATGCGTAATTGCGCGATTTTCGGCAAATTCCGCAATCGCGCAATTCGCAATTCCAAACCTTTTCCCGCGTTCTCGCGTACTCACATATTGACACCAACCCCCTTAATCTGAGGACTTAATCACCATGGCAATGTCAGGAACACGTAAAGCGCTTTTGATTTTTGGCGGCATTTTTGCCGCCATTGTTTTCGTCGTCGTTGTCGGCGTCGTTGGGATTTGGATGATGTTTCGCAAGAGTGAGCCACCCATCCGCGACAACAGCGTACTCGTCTTGCGTGTTGCCGGGTCGTTGCCTGACTACAGCCCGGACGATCCTTTCAAGAAGTATTTCGGAGGCCCCGATCAGTCGCTCACCGGTCTGGTGATGCAATTCAAAAAAGCGAAGGTCGACAAACGCATCAAGGCGATCCTGCTCGACGTCAATATGTCAGGCGTCGGTTGGGGTAAGGCCGAAGAGATTCGCGACGCGATCACTGATTTCCGTTCGTCGGGCAAGCCGGTTTACGCCTACATCGAGTTTGGCTTGAACAAGGAGTATTACATCGCGACGGCGGCCGACAAGATCATCGTGCCGCCGCCAGGTGAGTTGTTCATCAACGGTCTGGCTGCTGACGTCATGTTCTTCCGTGGCTCGCTCGACAAGCTCGGCATCTATCCGGACATTTACCAAATCGGCAAGTACAAGAGCGCGGGCGACATGTTCACCCAGAAGCAGATGACTGAGGCCCATAAGCAGTACATCAACGAGCTGCTCGACGATCTTTATGGCCGTTACGTGAACACGATCGCACAGGCGCGTCACAAGACGCCTGATGAAGTGAAGGCGCTGATCGACAACGCACCGTACAACGCAGACCAGGCGAAAAGCGCCGGCCTGATCGACGAAGCGCTGTATCGCGATCAGGTTGAGTCGATGCTGAAGAAGTCGTTGGGTCAGAAAGAATCTGAGCCGATCATCGCGGTGCGGAGTGCGGATTACCGCGACGTTGAGCCGGAGTCGCTTGGTCTCAACAAGGGCGAGCGCATCGCGGTGATCTACGCAAGCGGCGAGATCGGATCGGGAAGTTCGTCAAACAGCCCATCCGGAGAACAGTCGATTGGTTCCGACACACTGGCGAAGGCGTTGAACGATGCCGCCGGGGACAAGACGATCAAAGCGATCGTGTTGCGCGTGGACAGTCCGGGCGGTTCGGGGCTTGCGTCCGACATCATCTGGCGCGCCGTTGACGCTGCTAATCAGAAGAAGCCGGTCGTGGTGTCGATGAGCGACGTC
>DATJKO010000107.1:0-4008 GCA_035491355.1 Pyrinomonadaceae bacterium | reverse complement strand
GTGCACGAGCTGGCGCAACATCTGACGCAACTGTTTCTCGGCGGGTTCTCACCGGGGCTGCTGTTGGAGCCGGTGAGCACGACGATGCGGATCGACAATCTAAGTGTTTGGAGCCACGGTTTTCAACGATGAAAGTTGAATATAAGACTCTCGACGGCGTTGCGGTTCTGACGTTGAACGACCCGCCGGCGAACACCTACAGCTACGAGATGATGCAGGAGTTGGACGCATGCATTCTGAAGGCGCGGATGGATGAAAGCGTTCAGGTGATCGTCATCACGGGCGCGGGCGAAAAGTTTTTCTGTGCCGGTGCGGATATCCAGATGCTCTCGAACGTCACGCCCGTGTTCAAGTATTACTTCTGTCTCCACGCCAACGAAACGCTATCGCGATTGGAACAGACGCCGAAGCTCGTTATTGCAGCGATCAACGGCCATTGCGTTGGTGGTGGTTTGGAAGTCGCGATGGCGGCGGACCTTCGCGTCGCACGCAAGGGAGCGGGAAAGATGGGCCTGCCGGAAGTCTCGCTTGGTGTGTTGCCCGGTACGGGTGGGACTCAGCGACTCGTGCGACTCGTGGGCAAGTCGAAAGCGATCGAGTTGATGGCGATGGGCCAACTGTTCGACTTCGAACGCGGATTGGAGCTCGGGCTGATTAATCAAGTAATTGAGACTGAGAATTTTCTAGCCGCTGTAATTGAGTACGCACGTCAATTCACAACCCCGAACAAAGCCGCGATGGCAGTCGGCAGAATCAAACGCGCCGTGCAGACCGGCGACGAGATCCCGCTGGAATACGGTCTAACGCTCGAGCGCGAGTTGCAGCAACAGCTGTTTCAATCCGACGACGCGCGCGAAGGCCTGGCGGCCTACGTCGAGAAGCGCAAGCCGAGTTTTCGAGGTCAATAAATGTACGAACACATTCTGGTATCCGAAAACGAGGGCATCGCGACGATTACTCTGAATCGTCCTGACAAGCTGAACGCTTTCATCGGACACATGCGCCGAGATCTGGCGGAAGCGCTCGAACACGCCGGCAGCGATCGCTCGGTTCGCGTCGTGATCATCACGGGCGCGGGACGCGCTTTCTGCACCGGCGGTGACATCGCGTTCATGGCCGAGCTGATGGAACGTCGCGACTCGGACGAGTTCGAACGCATCCTCGGCGCAGGCCGCCGTGTGATCCTCGCGATTCGCGCGATGACCAAGCCGGTGATCGCCGCCGTGAATGGTCCAGCAGCTGGCGCCGGTTGCAACCTTGCACTTGCGTGCGACCTGCGCGTCGCGTCGACTGACGCCACATTCAGCCAGTCGTTTGCAAAAGTCGGGCTGCATCCGGATTGGGGCGGGACGTATTTTCTGCCGCGACTCGTCAGCCCTAACAAAGCGTGCGAGTTGTTCTTTCTCGGCGACGTGATCAATGCCGAGGAAGCGTTGCGTTTGAATATCGTCAACCAGGTAGTCGCGCCGGGAGAGTTGGAAGCGGCGACGCTGCAACTTGCCGAGCGTCTGCGCGCGGCGCCGCCGATCGCGCTGGCGGCCGCCAAACAGGCGGTTTACGAGAGCGGCGGCGCCGACCTCGACGATATGTTGCGTTATGAAACCGAGGCCCAACTGCGGTGTTTCGCATCTGAAGATGGCCACGAAGGCGTGCGCGCGTTTTTCGAGAGGCGCGACCCGCACTTCACGGGACACTGAGACATGCTAAACGGAAAAGTTGCGCTCATCACCGGCGGTGGTCGTGGCATTGGACGGGCGATCGCTCTCGCTTTCGCGCGTGAAGGCGCGCGCATCGTGGTCGCGGCGAGAACTGCCGCACAGGTCGAACAAGTCGCGGCTGAAATCGGCAACGGCGCGATTGCTGTTGTTTGTGACGTCTCCAACTCGGAAAGCGTGACGCAGATGTTTGCGCAGACAAGCGAACAACTCGGCGACGTCGACATTCTCGTCAACAACGCCGGCATCGCCGAAAGCTCAACAATAGTCACGACGACCGACGACTTCTGGGCACGTCATCTGGCGATCAATCTTTCGGGCACGTTCTACTGCACACGCGCCGCATTGCCGGCGATGTTGGAAAAGAAGTGGGGCCGCGTGATCAATATCGCGTCGATCGCCGGCAAGGTGGGCGCGCCGTACATCGCCGCGTATGCAGCGTCGAAACATGGGGTGATGGGGTTGACGCGATCGGTGGCGCTGGAAGTCGCCGCTGCTGGAGTTACCGTCAACGCGATCTGTCCGGGTTATGTCGACACCGAGATGGTCACGCGCGGCATTGAAAGAATCACTACGCGTACTGGACGATCGGCTGATGAGGCCCTGGAAGCGTTGAAGAAAATGAGCCCGCAGAACCGTCTGGCGACGGCGGAAGAAGTGGCAGCTGTTGCGTTGTTGCTTGCTTCGGATGAGGGTCGGGGAATTAACGGTCAGGGCATCAACGTCGACGGAGGATCGATTTTCTATTAGACCTCACTAGTTAACTCATACACGAGCCGGATCGGCAATCCCACGATATTGAAATAATCACCCCGGATCTCTTCGATGAAGAGACCGGCCGCGCCTTGTATGCCGTACGCACCGGCTTTACCACGCGCCTCACCGGTGGCGACGTACCAATCGATCTCGCGATCACTCATCTCGGCGAAACGCACGCGTGTAGTTTCATAGTCGACGCGTATGTCACCACCCACGCGAACTACAGCCACGCCGGTCAACACCTCGTGCCACTTGCCATTCAACAACTGCAACATCCGTTTGGCGTCGTCATCGTCAACCGGCTGGCCCAGTATCTGGTTCTCGACAACAACCGTTGTATCCGCGCCGAGCACTAGCCCGTGGTCCAGTTTCACAGCGACAGCTTCGGCTTTCGATTTTGCGAGTCGTTGCACGTAAGTCGCCGGATCCTCTCCGGCGAAAACAGACTCATCAATGCCGGCGGTAATCGCTTCAAATTCCCATCCCGCGGCGGTCAGCAGCTCTCTGCGCCGCGGACTTCCGGACGCGAGTATCAGTTTTTCACGTAGATGATTTGGCATACTTGCGGGTGAACAGTTTGCGTGTTTCAATCCGAGATCGCAACAATCATGGAAGCATTAATCAAAGCACTGCCCGCGGTCCTGCGGGCGTCCGGCAATGCACCGGAAGTCGCCGAAGCTGCGGCAATCGCGGCGTGGAAGCATTGCGCCGGTGAAGGTCTGAAAGAGCGTGCTGTCGCGTTTACTCTTCAAGATCGAACGTTGCGTGTCGCAGTCGCCGACATGATCTGGCAGAAGCAACTGCACGCAATGAGAGGTCAAATGATTTATCGAATCAACACGCTTTTGGGCCAGCCGGTGGTGGGAAGTATCGAGTTTGTCATCGACCCGGAAAAGTTATGCCGATAGAAGAGAAAGACGTCGCGAAAGTCGCCCAACTCGCTCATCTCGAGTTGGCCGACGAAGAACTGAAAGTTTTTGGACCGCAAATGGCCGAGATCATCGCGTACATCGAGCAACTCAACCAGCTCGATACCGCTAACGTGTCGCCGGCCCTCGGCGGCCTCACGCCAGAGGGCGAGCAGACCGATTCGTCGCGCGCCGACGAGACTCAACCGTCGCTGGGCCAAAAGACAGCGCTGGCGGAAGCGCCCGATCCAGCTGAAGGCCATTTTCGCGTACCCAAGGTGCTTTAACACTCATGTCGCTCAAGACAGTCGAACATTCGATAAACGCCGCCGAGAAACTCAACGAGACGTTGAATGCGTTTCTCGAGATCGATCGCGCGGGTGCGTTGGAACGCGCCGCCGCGGTCGAGAACAGCAACGGGGCGCTCGCCGGTCTGCCAATCGCCCTCAAGGACAACATCTGTGTGGCTGGGCGGCAAACGTCGTGCGGCTCGCGCATCCTCGGCGACTATCATCCGCCTTATAACGCTACCGTCGTCGAACGTCTCAACCAGTCGGGCGCCGTGATCATCGGCAAAACAAACTGCGACGAGTTTGCGATGGGCTCGTCGAACGAAAACTCCGCAT
>DATJKO010000106.1:0-2141 GCA_035491355.1 Pyrinomonadaceae bacterium | reverse complement strand
GCGCCGCATCTCCGCGCGCGCAGAGCATCGCGTTCACATCAGGATCGGCGGCAGCCGTGGAGATCACGCCGCCTGACATCCACGTGGTGCCGCCGGAAGAACGATCGAAGTGGGGACGCAAGATCGCGCGCGGCGAGTTTGTTACTTCGGTCGAAGTGCTGCCGCCGAAAGGTGTTGACGCGAAGAAGACGCTCGATTCGATCCGCTTATTAAAGGACGCCGGTGTCGATGGCGTGAACATTCCTGACGGCGCGCGAGCACAGTCGCGCATGAGCGCACTCGCAACGGCGGTGCTCGTCGAACAACAGATCGGCATCGAGTCAGTCTTGCACTACTGCTGTCGCGATCGAAACCTTCTGGGGATGATGTCAGACTTGCTCGGCGCGGCCGCGCTCGGCTTGCGCAACCTGCTGGTGATCACGGGCGATCCACCGAAGATGGGTCCATACCCTGACGCGACCGCTGTTTTCGACATCGACGCGATTGGATTGACCAACATGGTCAACAAGCTGAACCATGGACTCGATCTCGGGAACAATCCGATCGGAGAGCCGACAGCGTTTTGCGTTGGTGTCGGGGTAAACCCCGGCGCAATCAATCTCGACGAGGAGATCAAGCGGTTCGAATGGAAGGTCGAGGCGGGCGCGCAATACGCGATCACGCAACCGGTATTTGATACGGAACAACTGCGTGAGTTTCTGAGGCGCATCGAGCATGTGCGCATCCCGATCATTGCTGGTATTTGGCCGCTCGTGTCGTATCGGAACGCGGAGTTTCTGCACAACGAAGTGCCCGGCGTGCGAGTAACGCAGTCGATCATGGAACGCATGCGCGAGGCGTCAACGATCAGCAAAGAAGCGGGGCGCGAGGAAGGTTTGCGCATCGCGCGCGAGTCGTTGATGGAGGTGCGCGACGAAATCCAGGGCGTGCAGGTGTCGGCGCCGTTTGGAAATGTTAAGTACGCGCTCGAAGTGTTTGAAGTGCTGCCCGAGTTTGAGTCGAGTTCAACCCATTAGTTCCCGCAAAGGTGCAAAGACAGCAGGTTGACTATCTATCCCTGCCTCTTTGCGCCTTTGCGCCTTTGCGGGAAACTGACCCGACCTCTGTAGAGCAACGTGATCGGTTTCAGGTGTACACTCGATGAAGGATGTGTCTCAAAGCGGGTTCGAGGCGGGGAAAGTTAAAGCCGAAGCCGCGCACCTTCAACACTTCGGGTTCAACTCGCTGGCTCGACAGCAACAGCGCGTCCGCCATTTCGCCGAAAGCGAGCCGGGCGCTGAAGGCCGGCACCGGAAGGAACGTCGGGCGTGACAATACACTGCCAAGCGTCTTCGTGAACTCCGCGTTAGTCACCGGATTAGGCGCGACGAAATTTACCGGTCCGTTGACTAACCGGTCCCGGATCATGAAACGAATTGCGCCGACGACGTCGTCGAGTGCGATCCAACTCATCCACTGTTTCCCATTACCGATGCGCCCACCGATGCCCATGCGAAACGGCGTCAGCATCTTCGCCAGCGCGCCACCGTGCTCGTCGAGGATGATGCCGAACCGCGCGAGCACGGTGCGGATTCCCTTCTCCGCTGCAGCGGCAGTCGATTCTTCCCAGTCGCGACAAACGTGCGCGAGAAAGTCGTTGCCAGGCGCGCTTTTCTCGGTTAGCAACTCATCGCCGCGATTGCCGTAGTAACCAATCGCCGAAGCGCTCACGAACACCGACGGTGGATTGCGCAGCGCAGCAAGCGTTTCGCTGAGCAGCGTGGTGCCGTTAATGCGGCTGTCGCGAATCGCGCGTTTCTTTTCTGCGGACCAACGACCTTCGGCAATGTTCTCGCCCGCGAGGTGGACCACAGCGTCAAGACCTTCGAGACGTTCTTTGTCGATGGTTCCTTTATTCGGGTTCCACTGGATTTCCGGCGCACCCGCGGCCGGTTCGTGGCGCACCAGGCTGATGACCTCGTGACCATCGCTCGTGAGCAATCTGGCCAGTGCGGTCCCGACAAGTCCATGGGAACCAGTTATGAGGATTCGCATTGTTGTGTGCACCGGCGACAGCTTATAACAGATTCGACTTGAGTTTTCTGTTTTGATGTGTACAATGCGCAGAAAATTTTTGCGCAAGGAGCAACCTCACTATGCTT
>DATJKO010000105.1:0-2538 GCA_035491355.1 Pyrinomonadaceae bacterium | reverse complement strand
CGTACCCGATCGCATCGAACAAACAGATAACCGCGTCGAACGGCGCGCCACTGACGTCGAGCTGCGTCATGTCCTGTAACTGAAACTCAACCCGCGACGAGCTCTCTGCCGCCTTTTGCCGTGCGCGTTGAAGCATACCTTCTGAATAATCCGTCGCTACAAGATCGCGTCCTGATTTCTCCAGATGAAAAGCGTGCGTGCCCGTGCCGCAGGCAATCTCGAGCACCCGCTTGCCTGGCCCAGCGGCGTATTTTGTCAGGCACTGGTCCACGAACGCAGCTTCCGCCGCGTATGGTTTTTCTGCGTAGAAGAGGTCGTAAAGCTCGGCGTGTCTGCCTGAGTAAGAAGTCATTTCATAAATGATCAGTTTGACACCGCCCCCTTTCGGAAGGGGAAGGCCTCTCCGACAAGGTCTGCTATCTGTTTGATCACCGACTCCGAAAGCGTGTAGGTGGAAGGAAGATAAAGACCGTTTTCCCAAAGGCTATCGGCGACCGGGCACGGCACGGCGCGAAACCCGGGCCGCTCCTGCAGGCAAGGCTGCTGATTCATCGGGCAGAAAAACGTTCGCGTGTCGATCCCTTCGTTGCGGAGACGATCCATCAACTTGTCGCGCGTAATGCCGAACTTCGGGTCCACCACGACGGCATACATCCAGTAGACGTTCCGCGCCCAATCTGCTTCGTGCGGAAGCTGAAGACCACCGATATCCTTCAGAAAACCGTTGTAGGTTTGTGCGACGCGTCGCTTCTCGGAAATGATGTGCTCGATCTTGCGAAACTGGACCAGTCCCATCGCGGCCTGGTAACCGGTCATACGAAAATTGAAGCCGGCTTCTTCGTGACGGAACCGCGGTTTCGTGAACGCAAGATTGCGGAGCAGGCGCAAACGTTCGGCGAGATCCTTGCTGTTGGTAGTGACCATTCCGCCTTCGCCGGTTGTGATCACTTTGTTGGCGTAGAAGCTGAAACACGCCATGTCACCGAAGCTGCCGGTCATGCGTCCGCGACAAGTCGCGCCATGCGATTCGGCGCAGTCTTCGATGACGAGCAGACTGTGCTTGCGCGCGATCTCCATCAGGCGATCCATGTCGACCGGATGTCCGTAGAGATGGACGGGAATGATTGCTTTCGTTTTGTCTGTAATCAGACCTTCGATCAAATCGAGATCGAGGTTCCAGGTCACGTTTTCTGAATCAACCGGGACGGGAACTGCGCCGTTATGAATCACCGCCAGCGCCGTCGCGATGTTGGTGCTGGAACTAATGAGCACTTCGTCGCCTGGGCCAATGCCGGCCGCTGCAACCGCGACGTGCAAAGCTGTGCTGCCGTTGCTGACGGCGATGCCATATTCGCAACCGACGTACGTTGCGAACTCCTGCTCGAACGCGGGAATCGATTCGCCGAACGAGCCCGAGATCTCACCACGCCGCAGAGCCGCGACCACCGCTTCGATCTCTTCTTCACCGATGATGGGTTCAAAAACCTCGATCATGAATTGTTGTTGACCTCTACGTCGATCTTGTCGTTCTCAGCGCCGAGGAAAGGACCCTGCTTCACACTGATGCACTGCATGTCTTCGAGTACGCGGACAGCGTGTGTGCCATGAATCAGCACGATGCCGTCACCGGCACGCAATACCACCTCGCGGAATCGCCGGCCCTGTTCGTCGAAAAAATCCACCGCCACCACGCCGCGTTGCACGACGAACATCTGTTGCAAATCGGTGATGGTGCGAGTGACGGGTTTGTGATAGTGCGCCGCCTCCACGAAGCCTGCTTCGTGCGCGAGCAAGCCAAACTGAAACGATGAACCAGCCGGAGAGAAGAATCTTGTTTGGGAAACGCTGGTGCCGGACCAGATGATCTCCGCGTATGTAATGCCGTTATGTGCGACTGTTTCGACGCCGTTTTCCATGCAGTGTGTCAGGAGTGTGAATATAACATTCTGGTTCAATCTTTGGGCAGATTAACGATGCTTCTGATTCCCTGACCGAGCCTAGAGGAACGTAGGCTGAGGTACATGGATGATTGGAGCGTCTGCACTGTCCGCCGCAGCTTGCTCTTCTCGATGAAGTCTGCAAAGCGATCTTCGTACGTACGATAGAGTCCGCTATAAAACGACTCTGCATCCTGGTGAAGCAGCACATGTTTCTCGGCTTCGACGTCTCGCAGACTCTGCGGGTCAGCAAAGTGTTCGCCCGTCACGAGGTTGAACCAATGCCGGCCGGGACCAGTTAATCGACGGCAAATGTCCATTTCCATAAAGAGCGTCCAGTTGTAAGAGCCGTCGTAAATACTTCTGTAGGTCGAGAGCACGTCTGGCGGAAACGCGTCGAGCACATGGTTCGTGCGAACGGAAAAATTCGCGCCGTCAGCGTAGAACCACTCGTTTTTGTCGTGCGTAAAGATGCCGAGCTTTGCACGGTCAGCATAAAGGACAGATGCCTCGCGGTTTTCCTGGTAGACCAATTCGCAACGATCCAGATCGATCGTGAAATCATCAGGCAACACATCCTGTTTCAACAGTCCGCCGATCT
>DATJKO010000104.1:0-3839 GCA_035491355.1 Pyrinomonadaceae bacterium | reverse complement strand
GAGACTCTCGAGGTTGTAGAGCCGCACGTCTTCGTAGCTGACCCGACCGAAAACGATCGTGCGCGTCTTGTGGTCCAGGACGCGTTGTGTTTCCAGCGCGGCGGTGAAGCGATTGATGGTGGGCTCGTTTACCCGCTCGCCGAAAATGTTAATCGCGTTTCCCTCTTCGTCAAGACGTTGCACGATGCCCATCGTGCCGCGGTCTATGGCCGAGCGGAAGAAACGCGTGACCGTAGAATCGCGCATGTATTCAACGGTGGCGGAGAGTGGCGCGAATTCCGTCTTGTTGTAACGAGCAAACCGCGGATCGAGATATTCAAGCCGGACCAGTTGCTGCAAACGGCTCGCGCGCAGACGCATCGCGCCGTGGCGCAGCTTGTTCATCAGGTTGACGTTGCTGATCTCAAACAGACCCAGCACGCCCGCGTCAGTCGAATAGCCGCCGCCGTAATCCATCACGCGCGGTTTTTTCTCTTCGACATCGATAATGATGTCTCGGCGCTGATAGCCGGCGGTGCTCTCGCCCGCAGGTTCGGTGCGAATGATCACCTGGCGATAAGCGTCCGTGAGGTACAGCTCGCGTTCCGCTTCAGAGATGCGATCGGAGCGAAGGACCTCGCCCTCGATGAGCGGAATGGCGCGCATGATCGCGGCACGTTTAGTGCGACGCGTATTTCTATCTCCGGTGACGCCGTTAATGAGGATTTGGTTGATGAAAACCTTCTCACCCTCACTGGCGATCGAATAGACGAGCCGCACCTGCTCGTCGTCGCCTTTCTTAGGCAGTTCGACGACGGAAAAATCAACCCGCGCGTCGACGTATCCTTCGCGCGCATACAAGCTCGCGACGCGATCGCCGTCAACGCGCGCCTGTGAACGCGAAAACGGCGCGCCGATCACCGTCCCCAATTCCTGACGGATCTTTTCTTCGGTATGAATCTGGTTGCCTTTGATTTCGACGCCAGCGACGCGTGTGAGCGCTCCCTCATCGACCTGGAAAGTAATGATCAGGCTTTCGCCGTCGATCGAAACGCCCTGCAGCACTTGCGCCTTCGCCTTGCGATAACCAAGGTCACGCATCAACGCTTCAACATTGCGACGGTCCTGCTCCAACAGCGTGAGGCTCGTGAAGCCACGCCCGTAACCGAGGAACGGAATCAATCCGATCGCGCTCGCCTTCTGACTCTTCAGGTTTCCTTCGATGTCTTCGTACGAGAGCTTGTTAGTGCCGGTGATGCGAATGTCGGAGAGACGAAAGCGTCTACCGCGTTCGACGTCGTACTTAATGTCGACCGTGTGGCCGCTCAATGTCGTCGGATTGAGATTCTGACAGATTTCTTCGGTACCGTTGGTACCTAAGTCGGCAGGTGGGTTGCTAACGGTGCACGTCGCCGTAACGTCCGCGAAAAAGAACCCGTCCTCCTGGAGGTCGTTTCTGATCCGGCGGCTGCCCTCGACGATCGCCGAGTAGTCAATGTTCCCCTCGCGTTTGACCGGCAGTAACTCACGTTGCTTCTTCTCACTGAGTTCGATGTTCGTGACTGCAACTGTAACCTTCGGTCCCTGCGCACCCTTCACCAGAATCCTGACGACGTTCTTTTCCGCATCTCGCTCGACTCGCGGATCCTCCAACGATGGCGCAAGAAACTGCTGCGCAACCAGCGCGTCGCGAATCTTCTTAACGTCGGAGCCGAGGGCGTCTCGAGTGAACGGTGTCCCTGGCTGTAACTGAAGCGAGTTGCGAACAGCCGGCGAGACGGTGAATCCCGTAATCTGAATGTCGAACGCATCCACGCGCGCCTGCGCCCCGGGATTGACACGATAAGTCACCGCCGCGCGCACACCGCTGCGGTCCAATTCCTCGACGGGCTCTACTGCGGCGTTGAAGTAACCGCGGTCACGCAGGTAAACCTGAATCTCATCCGCGTTGCGTTCGATGAGTTGTTTGGTGACGCGAGTACCAGGCTGAAGAAAATTCAAACGCGCGCGAATCTCGTCGGCGGAAAGCGGCTCGCCGGTTTCGGGCGCAATCTCGATGCGCACGTCGCTGATCTGGATCTGACGTTGTACGACGAAGCGCAGCCTGACCGGACCAGTGCGCGGTGTTCCTTCTTCGATAACTTCGACGCGCGCATTCGCAACGCGCCCGGAGTCGAACAACGCCTGTAAGGAGTCGCGCACACGGATCGCTGAAAACGGCGTGTTTGGCGCCACGCGCAACAACGTCATAAACTCGGCCTGGACCGTCGGAAACGTGCGCGAGCCTTCAAACACCAGCTCGACACCGACAATCTGCCGGCCTTCGTAGTCTTCGATCCGGACTTCTTTAACACTTAGGCCCAGCGCTCTCGATGCAAACAAAGAAACGAGCAGGACTATCGAAGCTAGGCGAATACTAGACATCAGTCTCAACAAAGACGAACTCCACCCCTTGCTCAAAATCTCTTTCTGAAACGAATCTCAAAATTAAAGTTGTTCGTGCGTGTACTCAGCCGTCGGGTGGAAGCCTGTTCATACTGCGCAACAAACGAAAGCCGGTCGGAAACGCGATACTCGACCGCCAGGATCGTGTTCGGATCGGAAGTGACGTTTGTGGAATAGGTAATCATTACCTCTTTGCTGATTCGTTTTCCGAGCGTTAGTCGCGCCGCCGGCGTCGAACCGGCAGTGCCGCCAATCACCGGACTGATCTCGAACCGCGACAGGCCAAACAATCTGCTAGTGGCGCGTTGCGCCGGTGCGTTGATTAGCGCGTCGGTCAACAAACTCGTCGCGGCGCCGACTTCGGACTGACCGAGGATCGACGAGCTCGTGTCTCCGGAAGCGAGTTGTCCAGTCGTGATTAGGGAAACCACGTCGGCCTGCGGCAACGCCGGTTCGGAACGCACCGACGCCTGCGGTTGCGAGAGTGGGCCAGTCAAACCAACGATCACGCGGTAGCCGCGTATCTGTGATTCGGCTTGAACGTTTACGATCGGATCAGCATTGCGCGCCGGTGGCAGGTCCAGCAACACTCGCGTTATATCGTAACGGTCGTTCCGGAAGTTGAGCGTGCCGCTGGTCGCCGTTATGCGGCCGGAAATCGTGGGGTCGTTGACCGGACCGTCCAACTGAAGCGACACGGAGCCGACCAGGTCAGCGAGATTGTTTCGCACCACCAGGGCGTTTCGACCCTCAACGCGCAGCGACGCAAACAAGGCACTTCGCGCCAGTTCAATTTCGGCGCCTTCTTCGATCGACTCGCCGCGTTTCGAATTGATTAGATCCGCAAGCTCGATGTCTTTCGTGTACTCAGTGCGGCGCAGGTTAACGACACCGCCGATCAACTGCTCGCGCGAAGAACCGCGAATCTCGATGTCCGCGTCGAGTGTCGAACGGAAGTCAGGTGGAAACGGCACGGTGACATCGTCACCATGAACGCCAATGCGGAAAGCTGAGACGGTGAAGCCGTCAAGCAGCGCGCCGCCACTCGCTTCGACTCGACCGCCGCCAATCGTTCCGGTAAGTGAATCGATCTGCGCCTGGTTGGCTGTGAACCTGATGCCGCCGCGCAGATTTGCGACGGTCCAACGATCGTTGCCGAGCAACAGCGACACGGACGCGTTGTCGAGCGAGGCCCGCCCCTGCACGCGCGGCTCCTCGTAGCTGCCGCCGATGGTGATCGCAACTTCAGCCGCCCCGGATGAAAAGAAGTCGGGTGATACACCGTTGAGAACCCGGAGGTTCAGACTGCCGTTGACGGTCAGGTTTTGCGCGCCGCCCGCACCGCTGGCGAGCGAACCATCGATCACGATGTTCGTGCCGGGTCCGGTGAAGCGCGTTTCCTTGAAGTTGATCTC
>DATJKO010000103.1:0-2089 GCA_035491355.1 Pyrinomonadaceae bacterium | reverse complement strand
GTGCTGGCGCGGGCGGTAGCAAAGATTTGTTCGAGATTGGGAGTCTTCCGCGCCGAGATACACCCGCTCGTCAGAACCGAGAGGAGCAGAAGAGCGAAGATAAGGCGTTGCTTGTTAGCTGATCGTCGGGCGAAACGTCGGTGCACAAGTCTTTCTATTCAACAGGCTATTCAACAGGTGGTTCCCAGCGACGGTTTATCAGGCTTGCGACAAAGCCGGCGCCAAAGCCGTTATCGATATTGACCACGGTCACATTTGAGGCACAGGAATTCAACATACCGAGCAGCGCGGCTGCTCCGCCAAAGGATGCGCCGTAACCGATACTGGTTGGTACGGCTACGACCGGCACACCGACTAATCCACCAACCACGGACGGCAACGCGCCTTCCATTCCCGCCGCCACGATCACCACGCGGGCGCGTTGCAACAGGCTCCGCTCGGCCAGCACGCGATGGATTCCGGCCACGCCGGCGTCCCAAATACGTGAGACCGTGTTACCCATCGTTTCGGCCGTCAATGCTGCTTCTTCGGCGACTGGAATGTCGCTCGTGCCGGCGGTTACGACTGCGATTGGGCCAACGCCGAGATCGGTTTTGTCCCGACGAATGCGGACGAGCCGCGCCGATTCGTGCCATTCGGCGTCGGTTACGGCGTTGCGAATCTCGCCGAACGTACCTTCGTCGGTACGAGTGACGAGGATGTTTGGCGAGCGTTGAGCGAGTCGTTCGACGATGCCGACGATCTGCGCCCGCGTCTTACCACCGCCAAAAACTACTTCCGGAAATCCCAGCCGCGACGCGCGCGAATGATCGACGCGCGCGAAGCCAATGTCTTCGAAGTGCAGATTCTTGATGCGTTCGACGGCTTCACCGCTGCCGACGTCACCACGCTTGTACGCATCCAGCAGCTTAGTCAGTTCAGTTACATCCATCTGTGCGTTGATTCTAGCATCCGGTTTCGAAAAGGGCCGCTTGCGAGACGGCGGAGCGGCAAGTAAGATTCACGCAAGCCCTGTTAGATTGACCCGCCGTGTCGACACTGATCAAAAACACCCGACTGACCCTCGAGATGATCAAGATCGAGCATACGCTCTTCGCATTGCCGTTTGCGTTTCTCGGGGCAGTGCTGGCCGCGAATGGCGTTCCGACAGCGTGGCAGATCACCTGGATCGTCGTGGCGATGGTGGGTGCGCGCTCCGCGGCGATGGCTTTCAATCGCATCTCCGATAGCCGGTTTGACGCGCGCAATCCGCGCACAGCTTCTCGTGCAATACCCGCTGGACTGCTTTCAGTAGGTTTTGTGTGGGCGTTCACCGTCGTTTTCGCCGCGTTGTTTCTATTCGCGGCATCGATGCTGAACCGTTTGACGTTGATTCTGGCGCCGATCGCACTCGCGAGCGTCCTGCTGTATTCGTTCACGAAGCGGTGGACGCAGTTTTCGCACATAGTCCTCGGCTGGTGTCTGGCGATCGCTCCAACGGGCGCGTGGATCGCCGTGCGGGGCGAAATCGGCAGTCCCGTGCCCTTGTTACTCTCGCTGGTCGTCCTGCTCTGGACGGCCGGTTTCGACATTCTTTACGCGTGTCAGGATTACGAATTCGATCGCCGCGAAGGACTACGGTCGATTCCGGCGCGTTTCGGTATCGCCCGAGCATTGTGGATTGCGCGCAGCCTTCACGCCGCGGCGTTTCTGGCGCTGGTTTGGCTGTATCTGGTAACCGGTCTGGGACCGATCGCAATCGCCGGAGTGATCGCAACGGGAGCTTTACTCGTATACCAACATAGCCTGGTGCGCGCCGACGATCTACAGCGGCTTAACGCAGCGTTCTTTACCACCAACGCGTTTGTGAGCGTGATACTGCTTGTAACATTTGGCAGCGCGGTTTTTCTGCAGCGCTAGATTCGAGATTTCCGACCATGAAGTTTTCACACGACAACAAGCTGAACGAGATAGCCGCCCGAACGATCGCTGGTGAGCGACTCTCGTTCGAAGATGGCGTCGCGCTTTATGCGACTGACGACCTGCCCGGACTCGGTAAACTCGCCGACATGGTTCGTCGCCGGCGTCACGGGCGGACCACTTATTTCAA
>DATJKO010000102.1:0-10474 GCA_035491355.1 Pyrinomonadaceae bacterium | reverse complement strand
CGTAAGCTTGAGGCCGAGCCAGATGCCGAGACTCGCGAACACCAGCGCGATCAACCCGCCGTAGATCTCCAGCGAGTGCGACACGATGAGGAATCGAAACTCAATCAGCCTGAGCACGACGATCAGCACGCCCGCACTCAGTCCATAGATCAGTACGTGAATGGCAGTTTGTCTCCGGGACACGCGCTGCATGATAACCAACTACCTCTGAGTTTTCTCGGCGAAGGGCGGTCAATCTGATTACCACAAAGAGGCACCAGAAGCACAGAAGGCACAAACAAGAGACTTTGATTGGGCTCACTCTCCGTTGCCCTTTGTCTTTGCGCCTTTGCGCCTTTGCGGGAATCTGCCCTTTTGTCTCCTAAAAAATTAGTTGACACATTCTCGCCCCCTCTCCTATACTCCTAAAAACTTAGGAGACGTCATGGCGCGGCCAAAGAACGACAAGAAGACCGATAACCTGACTCCACTCGAACTCGAGATCATGCACGTCCTGTGGGAAACCGGACCCGCCAACGTGCAGACCGTCCAGCAAGCACTCAAACGCGAACTCGCGTACACCACCGTCCAAACGATGCTCAATATTCTCGAGCGCAAAGGCAAAGCCAAACGCACGCTCAAGAATCGCGCGTATTTCTATAAGCCTGCCGTCAGCCGCAAACAGGTGATTGGCAAACACGTCAACGACGTCGTCGAGCGACTGTTTGGCGGATCGGCGGAAAGCCTGGTGATGAGTCTGCTGGAAACCAAACACCTGACTCCTGAAAAGCTGGCGCGACTTCAGACGTTGGTGGAAAAGTCGAACGAGGAAGCCGATGAGAATAAGTAGTCAACTGCTGCTCAACTTTTTGCTCAATGCCGCCTGGCAGATCGCCCTCATCGCGGCGCTTGCGAGCCTCGGCGCGTGGTTGCTCAGATCGTCCGCGTCACGTTATCGCCATTGGGTTTGGGTCAGTGCGTTATGTCTGTCGTTTCTTCTTCCGGCGGTCACAGCAGTTCGTGCTGTTATTGAAACGACAACAACGCCGGTCCTGCTAAGAACGAACACTCCATTCGTCGCCGCTGAGCCGTTTCAACCGCATTCGCTTCCTGAGGCTACTACTAGAAGGACGACTTTGTTTCCCTCGATCATTGAATTGAACACCGATCTCGCGTTCCTGCTGCTCGGCGTTTTCGGATTGTTCGTGCTGTATCGCAGTTTCAGGCTGCTCCAGGCGTGGCAGACGACTAGCATCATCAAACGCAACGCGCTCGAACTCGACGCGGGCGACCACATCACCGGGATCATCGATAAGTGCGCGAGCGACCTCGCAACTGGTTCGCGCCAGATCCGTATTCTGCGTTCCCTGACGCTGCCTGTGCCCGTCACGATGGGATTCAAGCGCCCTGTGATCATCCTGCCCGACGCGCTACTCCGCGAAGGCAACACCGAATTGCTCACATCCGCGATCGGTCACGAGTTGATTCACGTCGTGCGAAACGACTACCTGCTCAATTTCATTTACGAATTACTTTACGTGCCGCTTTCGTTCCATCCCGCAGCTCTTTTGCTCAGGCGCCGGATCAAACAGACTCGCGAACTCTGTTGCGATGAGTTAGTAGCTGCTCGAATCCTGAACGCCGAAGTTTATGCTCGCTCCTTGCTCCAACTCGCCGGCTCCGCGCCGACTCTGCGTCGACTCTCTGTTACTACAACCGTAGGCATCGCCGATGCTGACATTCTGGAGGCCCGTATCATGTCGTTGTTAAGTAAACCTAAAGTGACTACACGCTGGAAGAAGACGTTGCTCGCCATAGTTTCGATCCTGTTGCTGGTGCCGTGCGTCGCGGCCGCGGCTTTCAATATGCGCTTCGGTCTCGAACCCGCTGCGATGCAGGACGTGCAGAAAGAGAAAGAGCGCAGTCAGGAAATAGAGAAGAAGAAGACGGAGGAAATGCGTGAGAGGACGTCTGCCGACGTCATTAAAGAACGCATCGCGCGTGATCCTCAGTTCGCGGCGGAGTTCGAAAGACGCCGTGAGATGGAGCTTCAGGCGCGGGACATCAAACAGGCCGCACTGGTAAAGCTGGCCCGTATCAACATGGACCAGGCCATTCAGATCGCCAGCAGCCAACAACCCGGCAAAGTGATGTCAGCAAACCTTGACGCCAGAGGTTGGGAAGAGCCAGGCAAACTCGGTAAGGACGGAGTGGTCTTTTATCACGTGGAGATTGCCGATGAGGTCAACAACGGCTCAACGCACGTTTGGGTGAATGCTGTTGACGGAACAGTGATGAAGACCGAAAAGGAATTGCCGCGAAAGCAGCGAAGTCCAGACATGCAGTAATCGTTCGAGACCACAGATTACACGGATGCGATCCGTGTAATCTGTGGTTACGCGGCTCTCGCCTCCCGCACGGGCGCCTTGCCCAACTCCTTCATCAATTCACCAAAACCTGGCAGATCCAGCGACTGTGCTCCGTCTGAAAGCGCGCGCTCCGGACACGGATGCACTTCGACGATCAGTCCATCGGCGCCGCAAGCTGCTGCCGCCTTCGACATCGGTGCGATCAAGCTGCGCAGCCCCGTACCGTGCGACGGATCCGCCAGCACAGGCAAATGCGATAACTCTTTCACTAGCGCTACCGCCGCGAGATCGAGCGTGTTACGTGTCGCTGTTTCGAATGTTTTGATCCCGCGTTCGCACAAGACGACGTTCGCATTACCGCCCGAGAGCAGGTACTCGGCTGCTAGTAACCATTCCTTCACGGTCGCCGACGGTCCGCGCTTCAACAAGATCGGCTTGGCGACCCGCGCGAGCTTTCGCAGTAGGGAGAAGTTCTGCATGTTGCGCGCGCCGACCTGAAGCATGTCCGCATACTGCGCCACGATGTCAACGTCAGTTTCGCTCATCACTTCAGTCACGATCGGAAGACCAGTTTCGTTCCGCGCCTGCTGGAGCAAACGCAGTGCTTCGACGCCGAGTCCCTGAAAATCGTACGGTGACGTCCGCGGCTTGTAAGCCCCGCCACGGAGCATGTTCGCGCCTGCGGCTTTCACGCCCCGCGCCGTTTCCATCAATTGTTCTTCCGACTCGACCGAGCACGGTCCGGCGATCACGACCAGTTCGCCGCCGCCGATCTTCGTTCCTCCCACGTCAACGACTGTCCCTGTCTGTCGTAATTGACGGCTGACGAGCTTGAACGGGTGCGCAATCTGAATCACTTCGGCCACGCCCGGCGCCGCGCGCAGTGCCTCGATCTCCGATCGATTGCCGCCGCTGCCGACTGCGCCGATGATGGTGCGTTCCTCGCCCTCAATCACGTGCGCTTGAAAGCCGCACTCTTTGATTCGGTCGATGATGTGGTTGATTTCTGCCGCGGTTGCGGTGCTGAGCATGTTGACGATCATGATTCGTTTTCCTTTGCTGATAACAAGACAAAGCGGGTGTGGTTCTTCGGGTGGTCCTGAATGCTTTCGAGAATGATTTCGCCGCCGTAGATCTGCGCGGCGTGCCGGCCGGCGATCGCTGCGACTTTGCGGTCCTTGTGTTTCATTACTGCAGCAACACTGCCGGCAGTGTCGTCCGCGACCATCGGTTTGATCTGCGGATGCCGTTCGAAGAAAAGTTTGCACTGGGCCAACGCCATCGCGTGTGAGTGCGCAGTTTCGATTGAGTCGAATGTCGTGCCGGGACAGCCGATCAGGTGCTGATCGATCTGGAGTTCGGTTTCGTTGAGGATGACAAGCGAACTCGCACGAATGCGACTGACGGACGGGTGGACGATTCCGGCGATGCTGTTTTCGACCGGCGCGACCAGGTAATCAGCCACACCAGTTCCCAAGCTATCGAACAGCGCCTCGAACGTTGGTTGCGGCACTAATTCGATCTCGTCGCCGAGCAGTTTGAGTGCGGCTTCCTCACTGAACGCGCCACGCTCGCCCTGAAACGCCACTCGCGGTTTTGGTTTACTGCTATTCACTTCGTTAACTCACAGCTACTGTTTCGATCCGTTTCGACTCGCGAATGATGCGACGGAAGAGTTTGTCGACTGCGCGCTGATCGAGCGGTCCGCTATTCAGCTCTTGCAGTCGCTCCAGCACTTCTCGCTCGCGGTCGGGGTCGACTATGGGCAAGGCGGCGGCCCGCTTCAGTGCGCCTACTTTCAGGGCGAGCCGGGCCCTTATGTTCAGGAGTCGAAGCAGTTCGAGGTCCACTTCGTCGATTTCTTTGCGCCAGTGTTCGATATCCATGGTTCGTGCTCCAGGCAATAAAAAACCAGCCGCGATTTTCAGGTTCGCGGCTGGCTCGTTGAAGGTGTTGTGCTTTTTATTAGGTCAGCACATCGTTTTCGTACGTCGCCCGTCCGCTCTCCTTAAAAAAGAAGAAGCGGTAGGTAAAAGCGAAGTAGAAAAATGTACGAGTGCTACTCATGACCTCGGCTAATATAGGCAAGCCGCAAAAACCCTGTCAAGAATTTTATCGCCCTGCCGCATGACGCAAAGCCACAAGAGGCACAGTCAGAGCCAAAAAAGGCACAAAACAGAGCATAAAACAGAAAACCAGGTCAGGGCTTCAACAACAATTTTCCGGTCGTTTTTCGTCCTTCCAGATCGCGATGCGCCTGCTGTGCTTCAGCCAACGGATACACGTGGTGGATGCGGAGTTTTAGGTCGCCACCCGCGATCATTCCCAGCACCTCGTTCGCGCGCCATTCGAGTTCTTCACGAGTCGTTGTGTAGTGGCCCAGTGTCGGGCGTGTGATGTAAAGCGATCCTTTTTGCGAAAGCTTGATCAGATCGAACGGCGGAACCGCGCCACTCGCACCACCAAACAAAACGAGGTACCCACGCGGACGCAACACGTTCAGATCTTTTTCGAAAGTCGCCTTTCCCACACCGTCGTAAACGACGTGTACGCCTTTGTCTTCCGTCAACCGCCGCGTTTCAGCTTCGAAGTCCACTTGCGTGTAGACGATTGTCTCGTCGGCGCCGGCGTCGCGCGCGAGTTGCGCTTTCTCTTCCGTTCCGGCGGTCGCGATCACGCGCGCGCCGATCTTTTTCGCCATCTGGACCAGCAGCAGTCCCACCCCTCCGGCTGCTGCGTGTATCAGCGCCGTTTCTCCACTTTGCAGTTTGTAGGTGCTGAATAGTAGGTAGTGCGCGGTCATGCCTTGCAACATCGCCGCCGCCGCTTGTTCGAAATTCAAACCATCCGGAATCTTCACCAGACGTGCCGCGGGTACCGCCGCATACTCAGCGTAACTCCCGAGCGAACTCGTATACGCGACGCGATCGCCGGTTTTTAAATTCGTCACGTCACCGCCGACCTCAGTCACCACACCCGCTCCTTCCTGTCCATTAATAAAAGGAAGCGGGGAAGGGTAACGACCTTCGCGGAAGTAAACGTCGATGAAGTTCACGCCGGAAGCCTCGATCTTCACGATAGCTTCGTTCGGTTTCGGCGTCGGGACCGGCAGGTCCACCAGCGTGAGCACTTCGGGCCCACCCGTTCGCGCAACTTGTATGGCTTTCATGATGGCGCAATCTTAACACTCATGCGAGGACGGATTAAAAACGAGATTCAGAACTCAAATTCGCCGCTTCGTACGGCTGGAGGCCGACTCGCGTAAAAGCTGTTGACAGCCTTTCTGACCCTTCATAGGATACGGGCGCACGCCTGCCAATTCCTGGAATAATAGTCAGCAATGCGAAAAGGAGTCGTCGTGACCAATAGACGAAGAGTTCTGCCAGCGCTCGCGCTGGTGTTGACGTTGTGCTGCGCCTTGCAGCCCGTATGGGGCCAGAACGGTTCAGCGAATTCGATCAGTATCCCCTTTGAGACTTACAAACTTCCAAACGGTCTCACTGTCATTCTTTCCGTAGACCACGCCGTTCCGACTGTTGCTGTCAACGTCTGGTATCACGTTGGCTCCAAGAACGAGATGCCCGGCCGCACCGGTTTCGCTCACCTCTTCGAGCACGTGATGTTTACCGGGTCGGGTCACATTCCCTACGGCACGCACGACAAACTCACCGAAGGTGTTGGCGGCAGTAACAACGGTTCGACGACCAACGATCGCACCAACTACTACGAAACGATTCCTTCGAACTATCTCGAAAGCGCACTGTGGCTGGAATCGGATCGCATGGGCTTCCTGCTCGATACTCTCGATCTCGAGAAACTGAACGCGCAGCGGGAAGTCGTCAAGAACGAACGCCGGCAGAGTTACGACAACCAACCGTACGGACGCGTCAGTGAGATCCTTGCGGCGGCGATGTATCCGAAAGGACATCCGTACTCGTGGCCCGTCATTGGTTCAATGACCGACCTCAGCGAGGCTTCGCAAGAAGACGTTAAGGCGTTCTTCCGTCTGTACTACGCGCCAAACAATGCGACGCTAGGCGTCGTCGGCGACTTTGATCCGGTCATAGCAAAGAAACTGATCGCCAGGTACTTCACCGACTTGCCGCAGGGCAAGACTGTCGAGCGTCCATCCGTTGCGCTGGGCAAACTCGAAATGTCGAAGCGCCTGGTTTACGAAGATGCCGTGCAAGTGCCGCGTCTCTACATTCAGTGGCCCACGGTGGGATTCAAGCGTGACGATGATTATCCGCTGTCAGTGATGAGCTCGATTCTTTCGGGCTCGCGCACGGCGCGTCTGACGAAAGCGCTGGTTTACGATTCGCAACTCGCTTCGCAAGTGGGTGCGTTTCAAAACTCCGCGGAAGACGTCGGCGTGTTCCAGGTGACCGTCGTTCCACGTCCGGAACACACACTGACGGAATTGGAAGCCGCCGTCGATCAGGTGATTCAGAAGTTTATCGCTGAAGGCCCAACTGCCGAGGAGTTGCAGAAAGCGAAGAGCGGATTGGAACTGTCGTTCCTGCGAGGACTCGAATCGAACCTCGGCAAAGCGAATCAGTTGATCTCCGGATCGATGTTCTACGGGAATCCCGGGCAGTTTCGTACTGACTATCAAAAGACGCTGGCCGTGACAGCGGCAGATGTGAAGCGCGTTGCTGCGATGTATCTCGTGCGCTCGCGCATCGTGTTGAGCGTTGTTCCGAAGGGCAAAAAAGACAAAGCTTCGAAAGCACCTGAAAGCGAAACCGTTACGATGCTCCCGGCGACGCCAGGAGGTAGATCATGAATAGACAAAGACCACACATCGCATTTGCGACCGCACTGCTGATCACACTCGCAAGCGTCGCCTCGCTCGCCCAACAACCACTCGACCGGACGAAGGCCCCGACGCCCGGAGCGAACCCGAAGCTCACTGTGCCAGCCTGGACGACGCAACAGTTGTCTAACGGCGCCACGCTGATCGTCTCGCAACGACGCGGTCTGCCGCTGGTGTCGTTCAACATCACGCTCGTCGGGGGGTCGAACCAGTTTGAACCGGCCGGTAAGCGCGGCGTGGCGGCGCTGACTGCGTCCATGCTGACCGAAGGAACAAAGTCGAAAACCGGCGATCAACTCTCTGACGCCTTGCAGTTACTGGGCACTAACATCAACGCGGGTGTCGGCGGCGAAGAAGGATCGATCGGTTTCGTCTCGACGAGGAAGAACTTCGACGCCACGTTGGCCATCCTCGCCGACATGATGTTGAACTCAACGTTTCCTGCCGACGCGCTAGATCGTTTACGCGCTCGCACGCTCGTCAATCTCACGCAGGCTAAAGATCAGCCGGTGGCGATTGGCGGACAAGTGTTCGCGAAGATCCTCTACGGTGCGGATCATCCGTACGGTCAACGCACCACCGAAGCGTCAGTCAAAGCGATCACTCGCGATGACGTCGTCGCTTTTTCGAAGACTTACTTTCAACCGGGTCGCGCCATCATCACCGTCGTGGGCGACGTGACTCCGCTGAGTGCTAAGGCTTCCGTTGAAAAAGGACTTGCGGCCTGGACGAAAGGCGGCGAGAAGCCGGCGTTCGATTATACGAAACTGCCGGAACTGCAAACGGCGAAGATCTATCTCGTCGACAAGCCGGGAGCGGCGCAGTCTGTATTCAATATCGGCCTGCCTGGTCCACCGCGAAACACGCCCGACTACTTTGCGATCCAGGTGATGAACACGATTCTCGGCGGCATGTTTCAGTCGCGACTCAACGCCAACATTCGCGAGCAGAAGGGCTACAGCTATGGCGTGAATTCGGGTTTCACGTATGGCAAAGGACCGGGTGCCTTTCGTGCCGGCGGTTCAATCTTTTCCGGCAAGACTGATGCAGCGCTCGTCGAGTTCATGAAAGAGTTGAACGGAATAGTCGGCGAGAGACCGATCACGGATGAAGAGATCAAGGTGGCGAAAGACTCGTTGATCCAGTCACTGCCGCAGCGGTTTGCTTCCGTGAACGCGACCAGCAACGCCATAACTTCGCTGGTCGTGCAGGGGCTGCCCAATGATTACTACCAAACGTACGCGAATAACATCGCGGCGGTAACTAAGGAAGATCTGATGCGCGTGGCGAAACGTTACGTCGACATAAAACATCTCGCGATCGTCATCGTCGGCGATCGGGCGAAGATCGAAGAGCCGTTGAAAGCCACGGGCATCGCGCCGATCACGCACATTGATATCGAGGGCAACCCAGTGAGCGGTGGTAGTGCACCATCGTCAAGCAACTGAGCGCGAGTGAACCGCAATTACTCAAGGAGGGTTCTGTTGCGTCTGGGCTGTTGATTTTCCGTCACAGCAGGACGGCGATCTTTACGTTCGGCCCACGATCTTGTTTGTGAAACAACAAGTGAGGTCAGAAAACCAGAGATAGCCCCTACAAGCACGAAAAGCTGAAGAGTTAGATCTACGCGCTCATCTCCGGTGGGGTATTTGTCCATGAGTGCAAGAAGCAGAATGATCGCAACATTCCCGATCGCTCCTGCCGCTGCGCCGAAGAGCGAGCCGCGACGCCTGAAACTCAGAAACACTCCGAGTACTGCGCCGGATATAAATCCCATCCCGGCTCCGAGAATTGTGGCCAGCCATACCGCGTATTCATGTAAGAAACTGTCACGTGTATCCGTGTAAGTAAAGATCCAAAAGTCAAAAGCCCCAAGGGCCGCTGTGATCAGTGCGCCGCTAAGCATTCCCAATACAACGGTGATTGATTTTGGCCTATCGGTCATGGTCGTCATCATCGAGTACGTCTTCCGCGGCATCGCGCAGTTCCTCCACGAGCGCGAGGGCGTGCTTGCGTAGCGGACGCATGAAGGGATTACTTGCGAGATGGATCATTCTATCGACCAGTTCGACCGTGCGATCGATCAAGCGATACGTGCGGCGATGCTTCGGGGAGCGATCGTGAATCCAGAAGAGAATGATCCCCATGTGATAAACCCACAGCAGGTACGGTAACTCGGCCTGCAGATCTTTCGGGATGCGTGCTTTTGTACCCTCCACGACCTTTTCAAAGAGCTCAATACTCGCTCGACGTACCGGGTTCGCCTCGTCAGCAAACGGATTCAACGGGCTCTGCGGATCCGCTGCGGTCTTGAAGAGCACGCCCGCAAACTGGTGATACGGTTTGAGAGTTTCGATCTTCAACCGCACCACCGTCAGCAGGCGTGACTTCAAGGTATCGTGCTTCTCTAGAGCGGGGATGGCGAGCGCGAGATGATCTTCGTGTGTCGTTTGGTAGAACGCCTGGATCAGATACTCCTTCGAGCGAAAGTAGTAGTAGGCGTTTCCCAGCGAGAGACCGGCCTTTTCAGCGATCGCGCGCATTGTTGTCTGCTCGTAGCCGCGCTCGCGAAACATCTCGAGCGCAGTGTCGAGAATCAACGTGCGGGTCTGGTCGCCTTTCGGCGTTTTCACCGCTTTCTTTTTGCGCATCGCCGCCATGTATTACCCACTGAGCCCGGTCGCGCGTGAGATCTGATATCGATGCTGAGAGATCGTGGAGACCACTCGTTTGGCAGTCGGCAACAACTCCGGACGTGCGAGTCGATACGACCAATCGCGGTAACGAGTGAGCGCCCACAATACCATCAACCACGCCTTGGGACCGAAAAACACGGCGCCGTCGTCACCGACAACGGTGAGATCTGACTTCGTCAAGTCGTGGTTGAGTTGGGGAAACCGCTTGCGCGCTTCGTCAGAAGCGCAAGGCACGAAGATGAGTTCCACCAGTTTGGTTTGTTCGGCGAGCCATTCATGTGCGCGCCGGCATAAACCGCATTCAGGATCGTAGAGCACGGTCAGTGCGAGCATGGTCACACCTCCTGCTGGACTGGTGTGAAAGAGTCAGGACTCACCGGCGGAGTGTTGTTCGGGCGGGCGTGCGAACGACGGCGCATGCGGGCGAAGATGAACAGGTTGAAGAAGTGCATGCTGCCGAGGACGATCAGCACTGTGCCGACCTTCCAGGAGAGCGCTTCAATTCCTGCCTGCGCGCTAGTGACGTCGTAACCAAGCTTCAACGCGAGACTGACGTAACCAAAGTTGATCAGGTAAAAGCCGACGACGAGCAGGTGATTGACTGAGTCGGCGAG
>DATJKO010000101.1:0-3227 GCA_035491355.1 Pyrinomonadaceae bacterium | reverse complement strand
GCTCGGGTCCGGGCCGATCGCAGTTCCTCGAACTACCCGCAGTCAAGAACGGGCGTGTCTTCGCCGTCGATGCCAACTCCTACTTCGCCCGTCCCGGTCCGCGCGTCGTCGAAGGCGCCGAACTGCTCGCGCGCCTTATTCACCCCGACCTCTTCGACGATGCTGATTCGCAACACCCGACGGATTTCTCCGTCTCGTATCAGCGCGTCGACATCGATTTACTCAAAGGCATTCTCGTCGAAGGCAAAGACTACACTCTCGAAAACGGCGCCATGGTCTTCACGGCCTCCTACCTCCAGCGCCGCGGCTATTGCTGCGACAACGCCTGCCGCAACTGCCCCTACTAACGTTACGATTTCACCGCACGTAGGTGATGTCTTAAATAGCGAGTTCCTCTGCGGCCGCAGAGATACACCTTCAATTTGAGACACCACCCGCACCTAACCTCGCTGTACAACCCGCTCGTTGCGCCAATATACTAACCAGCTTGCGTTAACTCTCCCGGCGGCTACTACCGTCGCGAACCCAATCAGATAGGAAAGTTATTTATGCGTCTTTTGTCCACTCGCAGCCTTACGCTGCTCGTTCTTATCGCGGCGATTGTTTCGGTCGTCGCCGTCAAGACTGCCCACCAGACCAAGGCAATGAACTCTACAACCGAACTTTCGACCAACGAAAACCCGCTCGTCATGAAGTGGGAAGGGCCGTACGGGGGCGTGCCGCCCTTCGACCGCGTGCAGATTCCGCTGTTCAAACCCGCACTCGAAGCGGCGATGGCTGAACAACTCGAGGAGGTCGATAAGATCGCCAGGAACTCCGCCGCGCCCGATTTCGAAAACACCATCGCCGCACTCGAACGAAGCGGCAGCACGTTCGATCGCGTGACCACACTGTACGGCGTCTGGGGTTCGACGATGGCCAGCCCGGAATACCAGGCGGTCCAGCGCGAAATGGCGCCACGACTCGCCGGTTTCAATGATCAGATCACGCAAAACGAAGCGCTCTTCAAACGTATCGAAGCCGTCTACAACTCGCCCGCGAAAGCAAAGCTGACACCGGAACAACAACGCGTCACGTGGCTGTACTACACCAACTTCGTGCGCGCGGGTGCTCGTCTGTCGCCCGAAGCCAAAAAGCGACTGTCCGCGATCAACCAGCAACTCGCCGGCTTGTTCACAAAGTTTGGTCAAAACGTGCTCGCAGAAGAGACCGATCAGTTCATCGTGTTGAAGAGCGAAGACGAGCTCGCCGGCTTGCCACCGTCGCTGCGCGACGCTGCCGCGGCTGCGGCCGAGACGAAGAAGCAACCAGGCACGTGGGTGATCATGAACACGCGCTCGTCGATCGATCCGTTTCTGACTTACTCAGATCGTCGCGACCTGCGTGAAAAGGCGTGGCGCATGTTCGTCAATCGCGGCGACAACGGCGACGAGCACGACAACAACGCCATCATTACCGACATCCTGCAACTGCGCGCCGAACGCGCCAAGCTGCTCGGCTACGCCACTCACGCTCACTGGCGTCTGGAGAACTCGATGGCGAAAACTCCCGAGCGTGCGCTCGAGTTGATGGAAGCGGTGTGGAAGCCGTCGGTCGCGCGCGTGCACGAGGAAGTCGCCGATATGCAGGCACTCGCCGACAAGGGAGGCGCGAAGATCAAGATCGAGCCGTGGGACTATCGCTATTACATGGAGAAGGTCCGCAAGGCGAAATACGATCTGGACCAGAATGAAATCAAACCGTATCTCCAGCTCGAGAAGTTGCGCGAGGGGATCTTCTGGGTGGCCGGCGAACTCTTCAACTTTAACTTCACGCCCGTGACGAACGTGCCCGTGGCCCATCCCGACATTCGCGTGTGGGAAGTTACCGATAAAACGACCAAACGTCTTATCGGTCTGTGGTACTTCGATCCTTACGCGCGCGCCGGCAAGCGCTCTGGCGCCTGGATGAACGCTTATCGCAACCAGGAACGCATCAACGGCGAGATCACCACGATCGTTTCCAACAACTCAAACTTCGTGAAAGGAAAGCCTGGCGAACCGGTGCTCATCTCGTGGGACGACGCGACGACGATGTTCCATGAATTTGGTCACGCACTACACGGATTGAGTTCGAACGTGACGTATCCGTCGTTGTCCGGCACCGCTGTTCCGCGCGACTACGTCGAGTTTCCGTCGCAGTTGCTCGAGCACTGGCTGTTCACGCCCGAAGTGTTGCAGCGCTTTGCACTTCACTACCAGACCGGCAAACCGATCCCGCAGGAGCTCGTGGACAAGATCAAGCGATCGGCGACGTTCAATCAGGGCTTCGCGACGGTCGAGTATCTTTCGGCGGCGCTGGTCGACATGAAGCTGCATCTCGCGGGCGACAAGAAGATCGACGCGGACGCCTTCGAACGTGAGACGTTGGCCCAACTCGGTATGCCGAAAGAGATCGTGATGCGTCATCGCACGCCGCAGTTCCTGCACGTCTTTTCGAGTGACGGTTACTCGGCGGGTTACTACAGCTACCTGTGGTCAGACGTGCTGACAGCGGATGCGTTTGGCGCGTTCGTGGAAGGCAAAGGTCCATACGACAAGGCGGTGGCTGAACGTCTGCGTAAGAACGTCTTCTCGGTTGGCAACACCATCGATCCGGCCGACGCGTACCGCGCCTTCCGCGGACGCGGTCCGAAGATCGATGCGTTGATGAAGAAACGCGGATTCACGACGAAGTCGTAGCCTGGAGAAACTGCGCGGTGTCCGTGTACTGCTGAAACTTCACCACCCGGCCGTCACGAAGTTTAAATACATGTGCAAACTGGGCGCGCACCTCGCGTCCAGTTTCACGGTATTTTCCCGTGTAGTGTCCCAGGCCAACTATTGAATCTCCGGCGTCCAGAACCTCGTCGACCGAAACGGCAAATCCGTCCCACTTCGTCATGAGTCGCCCAAACACGCCAGCGAGTACCGACTCCGGGCCGCGATAGGGGTTCTTATCGGCGTAGATAAAGTTCTCCGCTTCCCACCACTCAACGTTCCGGTCGAGTGCGCCCATGATGTAAGGAACATCACCCCGGCCAAACGCTTCATACAACCCTTCGATCTTCTGCTTGTTTTCGACTGACATGTTTTCTCCTCTGGGCAAGACTGCTATAAAAGGCGGCCCAGTATAACCAAAATCAAGCGTTGACAACCGGCAATCAACAGGAGTAGGTTTTGCTGACACAACGATGGTTAGCTCCAACA
>DATJKO010000100.1:0-3183 GCA_035491355.1 Pyrinomonadaceae bacterium | reverse complement strand
AACCGGCTGCGAGCGGCAAGAAGGTCTCTCCGACCAAACAGTAGAATGATTTGTAGTAACTGCGAGCGAACTGCGAGTTGGACCAGGCGGCGGTGTGCCGCGTGCCGGACCAAGCTACCCATCTGGTATGTGACCACGACGGTGATTGTGGGCGTCGCGGTCTATGCGGCCTTCTTAGTGGTCGAGAATCTTTTCTAGCAAACCCTTCCATTTTCCATTTGCCATTTATCATTTTCCGTTTGTCATTTGCTGTTGAGCTGGCAATGACAAAATCCGAAATGACAAATGACAAACGGAAAATGGCTTCTCGCCTTATTTCACCACGATACTGTTCACGCTCAACGAGTTTCCCGTCGCGCGTTGTAAATCCGCGATGGCCTTGTTCAGATCCGTCTGCGCTTTCAACTCCAGCCCGCGCGCTGTGGTCAGTTGCGTTTGCCGTTCGAGAACGAGAAACGTCGTCGACTGACCTGCGTCGAGTTTCCGTTGTTCACTCGCAAATTGCTGTTCGTTCGCCTCACGCGTCGCCACGGCCGCACGCAGTCGGGCTTCCGCACTGCGCATCGACTGCAAGGCGTTCCGAACGTCGACCTGAATCGCCTGTTCGAGTTGTTCGCGTTGCGTCGCGATACGCTCGCCTTCGACGAGCGAACGTCCCAACTGCGCCTCCGCCGTCCGGTTCCTGAAAGGCAAACTGATCTGCACACCGACGCGGAAGTTGCCGTAACGGTTCGCGAAAAGGTTCTGCAACGACTGACCGTAACCACCCAGAAGATCCGGCGAGAAAGTTTGCGGCGCCACGATCGGCAAAGGATCAAGCCCTGCGAGTTGCGACAACTCATCGACGCGCTGCCGCACTTGCAGACTCGACGCCGTGAACGGATTGACGCCCGCAGTGCTAACCGCGCCCGCCAGACCGTTGATGCCGTACGTGCCGACAAGGTCCACTTCCGGCTTCGTTTGGTTCTTGAAGTAACGCTGGTCGATCTCGTTGATCTCCTTCACGACCGTCGCCTGCTGCAGCTCGGGCCGGTTTTGCTTCGCGGTTTGCAAAGCATCTGTAAGTGAAACCGTCGGGACCTGAAGGTCCACGGCATCCGTCGGCACGATCGACTCCTGCCAAATCGGCGCGAACTGGTTCTCCGCGATCAAGTGCTTCAACAGGTTCTCAGAGCGCGACACGTCTTCCAGCGCACTAAACACGCCCTGTTCGTACGTCGAAATCTGCGCTTCCGCCGCGACGACATCTATCGGCGCAAGCGTTCCTTCCTGGACCAGACGCTTGTTATGCGTGAGTTGCGTTTGCGCGACCGTCACCGCATCACGCTGGACCTGCAAACTGCGCAGAGCAAACACGAGGTCCCAGTAGGCGCGCTGAACGTTCGTGATCGTATCGATTGCGCGCTGACGAAACTGAGAGTCAGTCAACGACAAGTTCTTCCGGGCGATCTCGATCTGCCGCCGGGCGGCGTCGATCTTCATACCACGCCACAGCGGCTGTGTGTACGTGAATTGCAACGCCGACGGGTACTGCGGATTCAACGCGACGAACTCGTTGTTCGTCGTGAACCTGCTCGACGAAAAATCGAGTCGGTAGCTGCCGCCGAGCACCGGTGTTTGTCCTTCGAGTCGCGCAGTCCCGGCGTAGTCGCTCTGGATCGTGGATCCATTCTGACCACCGCTCAGGAAGCTGGAAATCGGGGTCTCGAAACGCTCGTAGTACGACGACATGTTGAAGCGCGGATCGTAAGCGCCCTTCGAGCCGAGGAAATCAAACTCCGCTATCCGGACGTTCTGACGCGCGACTTCGATGTCTTTGTTGTTGGCCAGTGCCATCGACAACGCGTCGCGCAGCGCGAGTGGATGCTGACGACTGGAGTCGACGCCGACGCGATTCAGATCCGGCATCGGTTTTTGCTGGGCACGGAAATCCGGTGCGACCGGCGGTACCGGCAACTGGTCTATTTGTTGCGCCCGCACCAAACCGGAACCGCAGATCAGAATCAATAAAACAAATAATTGCTTTCGCATTGCTTTTCCTTAATGCTTCGAAATAAGAGAAGCTGTCGCGCTGGCGACTTTGCGACGCACGCGTCCGAACAGCGAATCGAAAAGGTTTCTCATGCCGCTCCACACACGGCTGCGCGCCAGATCGTCAAATAGTGAATAGAAGACCGGCACTGCCAACAGAGTCAGCAGCAAACACAGCGACTGTCCGCCCACGACCAGCACGCCAATCGAACGGTTCGTTCCCGAACCGGGCCCGCTCGAAATCGTCAGCGGCAACATGCCCGCGACCAGCGCAATCGTCGTCATCAAAATGGGTCGCAGACGATCGCGATTTGCACGGACGATCGCTTCGAGCCGTTCCATGCCGCGCTCGCGCAGTTGGTTTGTGTGATCTATCTGAAGAATCGCGTTCTTCTTCACGACGCCGAACAACAGCAACAATCCCAGTCCCGAAAAGATGTTCACCGTCTGTCCCGTGATCAGCAGCGAAACGATGCCGAAGGGGATAGCGAGCGGCAACGTCAACAGGATCGTCACCGGGTGGATAAACGACTCAAACTGCGCCGCCAGCACCATGTACATGAAGACGAACGACAGCAGGAACGCGAGGACGAAGTAATAACCCGCGCGGCCGAGTTCCTTGGAACGGCCGGCGAGTCCGGTGGAGTAAGCCGGATCGATCTTTACCTCCTTCACAAACTGGTTCATCTTGTCGATGATTGCCGCTTGCGACCCGCCGGGCCTGACGTTGCCGAGCAACGTTACTTGCCGTTGACGGTTAAGACGATCGATTGCGGCTGGTCCAGTTCCCTCGTCGACGCGCACCAGGTTATCGAGACTCACCCATCCGATCTTCGCGGAGGAGACGATCATCCGCTTCAAGCCTTCAGCGCTCGTGCGAAACTCGCCAATTGAGCGGACGCGCACGTCGTGCTGGTCCGTGCCGGCATTGAAGGTCGAGACTTTCTGACCCGCGACGAGCGTGTTCAGCGCCTGCGCGATATCGCCGACGCGGACGCCTAAATCTGCCGCTCGCGCGCGATCGATCACGACGCGCAACTCAGGCTTACCGCTGATCAACGTCGAATCGGCGTCAACCACGTCAGGAATGGTTTTCATCTTCGCCAACAGAGCGTCCGAGTACTGCGTCAGCTTGTCCAAATCCGGTCCGCC
>DATJKO010000099.1:0-3307 GCA_035491355.1 Pyrinomonadaceae bacterium | reverse complement strand
ATTGCCTGCACGAATGTAGCCAACTTGTTACTCGTGCGCGGATCTCAGCGAGGGCGTGAGTTTGCGATCAGAGCTGCGTTGGGAGCGACACGTCGTCGCCTCGTGCGGCAATTACTGATCGAGAACATTCTGCTGGCGCTACTCGGTGGCATCGGGGGGTTGTTGTTGGGTTGGGCGGCGCATTTCATCTTGACGTTCAATCCCGGAAACCTGCCGCGGGTCGATCAGATCCGCGTCGACGGTGTCGTCCTGCTCTTTGGTCTTGGTCTATCACTCGTAACGACGCTCATCTTCGGCTTGCTGCCGTTGATTCATTTCTCGAAACCCGATCTACAAGGTGAGCTCAAAGAAGGCGGACGTGCAGCCACGTCTGGCGTGTTGCAGCACCGGTTTCGCCGGCTGCTGGTTGTTTCGCAACTCGCACTCGCGCTGGTGCTGCTTATCGGCGCCGGTCTGTTGGCGCGCAGCTTTGTCCGACTGCTACGAATCGATCCCGGGTTTACCGCAGACAACGTGCTGACGCTTCAGGTCCACGTCTACAACCTGAATCCGGAGCCGCAGCAACAGGTCGCGTATTTCGATCAGGTACTTGAACGTCTCACGAACCTGCCGGGCGTGAAAACAGCGGGCGCAGTGTCGGCGCCGCCGTTTGTGGGTGAGGGGAGTATTGAGATAAATAACGCGTTCGTCATCGAAGGCCGTGAGCCGCCGCCTGCTGGTCAGGAGCCGACCGCGTACCAGACCGTTGTTACGACTGATTACTTTCGCACGCTGAGTATTCCTGTCTTGAATGGTCGGGCCTTTACCCGGATGGATGGTGATAAGTCCGTTCCTGTCGCCGTGGTTAACAACACGATGGCGCGTCGCTTCTGGCCCAACGAGGATCCGCTCGGGAAGAAGATCACGATCAATTGGTTGCAGAAACCGCTTACCACCGAGATCGTCGGTGTTGTTGGAGACGTTCTCCACACCGGACTCGATAGCTCTCCGCGGCCGGAGATCTTCCTGCATCTGCCGCAGGCGCCTTTCGGATCGATGACGTTCGTCATACAGACGCAAAGCGATCCGTTGACGCTGTTGCCGTCGATCAAGAGCACCGTCTGGTCCGTGAACAAAGACCAGCCGATTTACAGCATCCGCACTGAAGAACAACTCATCTCCGAATCCCTTGGCGAACGACGATTCAGTATGTTCATCATCGGCGTCTTCGCGATCGTGTCGCTCGCCCTGGCGGCCGTGGGACTCTACGGGTTAATCAGTATTTCGACTAGTCAACGCACGCAGGAGATTGGTGTGCGCATCGCGCTCGGCGCGCAGTCGTCGACGATTCTCAAGATGGTGCTGGGCGAGGGATTGTTGCTGGCACTGTTGGGAGTGGGCATTGGTCTCGTCGGATCGTTTCTGTTGACGAGGTTTCTGAACAAGATGCTTTTTGGTATCACGCCGACCGATCCGTTTACTTTTGCGCTGGTTTCGACCGTGCTGATCTTCGTTGCGCTATTGGCCAGTTACATTCCAGCGCGACGCGCGACGCGAGTCGATCCGCTGGTCGCGTTGCGTCAGGAATGAGCGAGGTCTTAATTTCAACTCGCAGAGATACGCAGAGCAGATTCCCAGAGTAGGTCACTAGGTAATCAACTGGTTAGGGAGACCTAATTGATCTTCAGCAACTGACGCGCGTGGCGGCGGGCGGTGTCGGTGATTTCGGCGCCGGTGAGCATGCGGGCAATTTCTTCAATCCGCCCATTGCGATTTAGTTTGGTGATATCGACCTGCGTGCGACCGTCCACGACACCTTTTTTAACTGCCAGATGGCTATCGGCGAAGCGGGCGATTTGCGGTTGATGAGTGACGCACAGCACCTGGTTTGTTTCCGCGAGCTGGCGAAGTTTGATCCCGACAGCCTCGCTAACCCGACCACCGATGCCGCTGTCGATCTCGTCGAAGACGATCGTCCGCGGAAACTCGGTCGCATTCGCCACGGTCTTGAGTACCAGCATCAGTCGCGAGGCCTCACCGCCGGATGCGACGCGCGCCAGCGGTTTCAGATCTTCACCAGCGTTAGCAGAAAAATAAAACTCAATGTGATCGATACCCTTCGGTCCGGCAGAATCACCCATATCACCGAGTTGGACCTGGAACCGCGCGTGTTCCATCGCCAGTTCGGCGATACACGTTTCGACAGTCTTCTCAAATCGCTTCGCCGCGCGCACGCGTTCGCGACGCAACTTCCCGGCACGATCGAAATAACTACCCCGCGCTTTCTCAACCTCAGTGGCTAATTCCAGCTCCCGCTCGTCAGACGTTTCGATCTGTCGCAAACGATCTTCGGAGCGCGCCAGATGCTCCAGCGTCGACTGGATCGATCCACCATACTTGCGCTTCAAGCGCGATAACTCCGCCAACCGATCTTCAACCTCCGCCAGCCGCGTCGGCGAGAACTCCAGTTTGTCAGCAAAGTCGCGCAGCGAGAACGACAAATCCTCCAACACCGCGCGCGCACTTTCCAGCCCCTCGAGGCAGTCGCGAAAACTCGACTCATATTCCGCCAGTTCTGTTACGTCCTTCACAGCCAAACGCAAACGTGCGAGCGCGGCGTCGTCATCCTCGTAAATCCGCCCGTAACTCGACTGACAAAGCGCTGTCAGCTTCTCGACATTTGCCAGCCGTCGCCGTTCCTCCTCCAGTCGCTCATCCTCACCAATCACCAACTGCGCTCGTTCCAATTCATCGATCTGAAACCTCAGCGTGTCCACCAACTGAAACTTCTCGGAGTCCTCACGCCGCAGCGCGTCGAGTTCTCGTTGTCCCGCGCTCCAGACACGATGAGCTTCCGCTACCTCATCGCGCAAACCGTTTCCGATCGCGAACGAATCCAGCAACTCCAGATGCGTCTGTGGATTGAAAAGCGTCTGCTGATCGCCCTGTCCGTGGATGTCGACCAGAAACTCACGCAACTCGCGTAGCAACGAATGCGTTGCGAGTTGATTGTTGATGAAGATCTTGTTCCTGCCAGTTGCGGAAAGCTCACGCCGAATGATGAGCTCTTCAGACGAAGCAGCTGAAACTCCGGCATCCTCGAGGAGTCGTTCGAGCCCTGGATTGGGACCAACGCTGAACAGTCCCTCGATGGATCCACGCTCAGCGCCTGACTTCACCAGGTCGCTCGTAAATCGTCCACCAATTAAAACGCCGAGCGCATCGACGATGATCGATTTACCCGATCCGGTCTCACCTGTTAACAGATTAAGACCGCCTTCGAATTCCACTCGAAGATCGTCGATAAGCGCGATGTTGGAAATGTTCA
>DATJKO010000098.1:0-2116 GCA_035491355.1 Pyrinomonadaceae bacterium | reverse complement strand
CTGTTTCTTCAAATCCGCGTTCTGAAGTTGCGTCTCTTTGAGTTGAAGTTGCAAATTCTGATTAGACGCCTGGTGCCGTTGTGTTTGTGAGAACGTGTAATATACGTACGCCGCTGCCAACGCCAGCATCAAGGCGACCGCGATCGTCCTTTCCGGACCTCCAAAGAGACTTATCACCGGCTGAAAGCTTTTGCGCAGTTTCTCGATTACACCCTCCGCGCGATCGACAGTTGTCCCTTCCTCAATCTCGCCTTCCCACGGCGCCTGCGCCTGGACCAGCTTCATCGCGAATGACTGGTAACTGCGTCGGAGAGAAAACTTATCCGCGGTCTTCTCAATCAGTACCGCCACTTCTTCGCCGTACGCGTATCGCGGAATATGTTGAATCTGTAACTCATCGAAGTAATTGTTCAGCTTGATCTTTTCGCCATACACTTCCGACAGAATCTTTTCGAACTCAGGTTGGTAACCTTCATGTTCGAAAGTTCCGAGCCGCCAGTCGTGACGTAGTTCAGGTTCGTTTGCTTCAACGCGCGATACGAGCGGGAATACAGTCAGCGGCCTCAGATCCACCGACTCCTTGCGATAATCAGTCGCCCTGCGGACCAGCTCGAGTCCGCCTTTCAAACTCTGAAGGTTCGGTGTGAAGACGACGACGAGCTTCTCCGGCAACAACATCGTCGTGATGCCGCTAATGTCGGTGACGCCGGTGCGCGAGTCGATCAGCACATAGGCGTACTGCTTCGCGAGTGTCTCGGCAAACACGCGCATCAGGTGCGGTGATTTCTTGAACAGGTTTTCCCAACTGAACCTGTTGACGCGGTCGGAGTACTCGTTTGGATCCTGCGACGTGAAGCGTCCGGCTTTGAGCAGACTCAGACCGCTGATCGTGGTTGAGATAATGAAGTCCGAGAGTTTGACGCGGCCAATCGCATCGCGTGCGGCCTGCTCGCTGGTCCCACTGCCGTCGGTTGATGAGGAGCTGACTTGCTTATCGAATTCGTAAAAGAGATCGATCAAGCCGGGCATCGAGTTGTGCGCGTCTTTGCGATCGAGACTTTCAATGCCGAGTCTCGATGTAGCGAGTCTGCCGCCGAAGTAACGATGCAGCCCGGGAGCTTCGAGGTCCCAATCGATCATCAACACGCCCTTACCGCGCGCCACGGTCTGCTGTTCTGCCAGGATGCACGCGATGTTGGCGAGGGCCATGCTGCGACCGGTGCCGCCTTTGTAGGAATAGAAGGTGATGATCTGGCCGCGGGTCTCGTCAGTGTTCATTATTTGCCCTCCGCGGCTGGTTCGCTTTTACGACCGGGAAAGATGTCGGCAACCTGAACGATCTTCTTGCCGAGCACGTTCTCAACAAACTGCTTCGCCGCTTCAATAGTCGGCAATGGAAACGCGTCGCAATTGTGCGTCGGATCTTTCTCTGCGGCTTCGAGTGAGTCGCAGCGGTCGAGGATGTACTGCGCGATTTCCTGGATTTGGGCGGCGTACTTTTCGCGAAGCTTTTCGGAGGGACTGTTGAAGAGAAACTTGGTGAAGTCGTAGAACTTTCCTTTTTTCATTGCTTCCGGGAAACGTTTCTCGCCGCGCAGGATGACGGGGATGATCAGACCAAAGCTCTTGTCGGGGAGGGTCTTGAGTCGTTCGACTTCGAGTTCCTGCATCGCCTTCAACTCGCGCGCGCAGTAGACGTGTTCCTCGTCGAAGTAGAGAGGGGTATAGACCATGATCATACAAGCGCTCTTGCAGATTCCGGCGCCGATGGCTTCGTCGATGCGGCGTCCTCCGGTGAGCACTTGATCGAACCAGAGCGGGCGGCGGTCCTGAGCGCCGATCTCGCGTTTGAGCCCCTGGACGAAGTCGTCGACGATCGAGACGAGGACTTCGTCCTGCCCGTGTGGGTAACTGATGAAGCAACAATATTCGAAGGCCATTGTTGTCTCCTTAATGTGAAGTCGAGAGCCGTGCCGGCGGATTGTATGCGGCACGGGACGGCTAAAGTCAATGAGTTTGCGGGCGGGATTTGTTAGAAGGGTGGTTTGGAACTGTCGCTGCAGTATGTGTGCTTCACGATTATTACCCGCATTTCGTTTTCGAAGCCCTAACGATC
>DATJKO010000097.1:0-3235 GCA_035491355.1 Pyrinomonadaceae bacterium | reverse complement strand
AACAAGGCCTGACACGCTTCTGGACGTACGACCAGGTATTCGAATTACCCGACGAGCAGACCGAAGACGAACGCATCGCGCTACTGCCGCAACGTGCACACGCGCAGGCCGTCGCGTCGCTGATCTTCACGTCGGGAACGACAGGTCAGCCGAAAGGCGTGATGCTCTCGCATCGCAACCTGACGAGCATGGTCTCGATGCTTTCGTCAGTGTTCGACATGTCCACGAGCGATGGCGTGCTGTCAGTGCTGCCGTTGCACCACACCTTCGAGTTCTCGACCGGATTCTTAACGCCGCTGAGTCGCGGCGCGCAGATTACCTACCTGCCTGAACTCACCAGCGACGCGCTCGCGCGCGCAATCAAGAACGGGCACGTGACGGGCATGGTTGGCGTTCCGGCTCTTTGGGAACTGCTGCACCGCCGCATCAAGAACAGACTCTACGAACGCAGTGAATGGATCGGTAAGACGGCTGACAACATGATTCGCGCCAACGTGTGGCTGCGCGACAAGGCGAAGGTTAACGCTGGTCAGGTGCTGTTCTATCCCATTCACGAAGGACTCGGCGGGCGCATTCGCTACTTCATCAGCGGCGGCTCCGCGTTGAGCGAAAAGATTCAGCGTGACTTTTACGGTCTCGGCTTCACGATTCTCGAAGGGTATGGTCTGACGGAGGCGTCGCCGGTGTTGACCGTAACGCGTCCTGAAAATCGCATGCTCAGCGGCACTGTAGGCAAACCGTTGCCGGGCGTGGAAGTACGCATCGCAGAACCTGACGCCACTGGCGTCGGCGAAGTCGTCGCGCGTGGTCCAAACATCATGTTGGGCTACTACGAAGACGAAGCCGCGACAAAGAAAACACTGGTCGAGCGCTGGCTCTACACGGGCGACCTCGGCCGCGTCGACGACGACGGGAACCTTTATCTCGTCGGACGTTCGAAAGAGATCATCGTCGACACGAACGGCAAGAACGTCTATCCCGACGAGCTTGAAGAGGTTTACCTGAATTCACCGTACGTCAAAGAGCTCAGTATTGTCGGGTTGCCGGACGGCATTGGCGAGAAGGTCGCGTGTCTTGTGGTCGCTGACGATGAGTACGACATCTCACTTTCGCGCGTGGCCCTGCAGCGCCAGGTCGAGGAACACTTCCGCGAAGTCTCCGCTTCCCTGCCTTACTACAAGCGCGTCAAAGTCATGCATTTCACCGACATCGAGCTGCCGCGTACGGCGACGCGCAAAGTGAAGCGACGCGAAGTGGTTCAGATCCTTGAATCACTCGAACAGACTTCGAAGTCAGGTCGCAAAGCGACAGCCCGCGACGCTGCGGATGCTGATTCGGTCTGGTTGATGGGACTCGTGGCGAACGTCGCGAACCGTTCGCGCTCGGAAGTCACGATCGACGCGCGCTTGAGCGATCTCGGTTTCGACAGTCTTATGTTCGTCGAGCTCGCAACGTCGATCGAGAGCGCCGGCGGCTCCATCTCCGCGCCGGAACGGTTCAACGAGATACAGGACGTTCGAGAGTTGGCGACCGTCGTGAGCCGTCGTGGCGCCGCGGCGGTGAAGGACGAACCGCGACCGGACGAAGGGGAAAAAGACGAGGAGATCTACATCCCATCGTTTGTGCAAAAAGCAGGGACGAAGGCCGGCGACTTCCTGCAGCGTTTCCTGTACGACCAGTTCCTGAAGACGTATTACGAAGGCCACTCCAACATCCCGCCGCACACAAATTTCATCGTCGCAGCGAATCACTGTTCCCACCTCGACATGGGTCTGACGAAGATGGCGCTCGGCGAGGCCGGCAAAGACATGGTCGCGCTTGCCGCTGCGGATTATTTCTTCGACACGAAATACAAGCGCGCGGTGATGGAGAACTTCACGAACCTCGTGCCGATGGAACGCACCGGTTCGTTGCGCCAGTCGCTGCGGCACGCTCGCTCGTTCCTTGACCAGGGTTACAACGCGCTGATCTTCCCGGAAGGCACGCGTTCGATGACCGGCATCATGGCTGATTACAAACCCGTCGTCGGCTATCTCGCGCTGCACGCGCGGGTCGGCATCCTGCCGATGTATCTAGACGGCACGTACGAGGCGATGCCGAAAGGCACGACGATTATTAAGAATCGCAACATCGGCGCTCGTATCGGTCGTTTCCTCGAGATCGAAGAGTTGGAAGAGATGACGAAAGGTTTGCCTCGCGCCGAAGCGTATCGCCTGATCGCGGCGCGCGTGCGTCATGAAGTCGTGAACCTGCGCGACCGCACGCGGTACCCCTTCGATGCCAAAGCGCTGCGCAAACACTGGCGCAACGAGCGGAAGGCCCAACTCACTATCGTCGAAGAAGAAGCGGTGACATCCGCTGTCTAAAATCACTAAATGCCCCCGAAAACTCCCGGCAAACGCACCGCACGCATGACTCCGGTTACGACCGGAACGAAGCGTCGTGCCGCGATCGAGAAACGACAGCGTGCCTCAACACTCATCACGGGCGGCACTGGTTTCCTGGGCTCGCATCTTGTCCGCCAACTCATCGAGGACGGCGCGAAAGACATTCGCGTCATGGCGACCTCGATTCCCGACTGGCTCGTCGACCTGGGCGTGGAAACATTCGAGGGATCTATCACCAACCCCGAAGACACGAAACGCGCCGTCGAAGGAATCAGCGAGATCTACCATCTCGCCGGCAAAGTGTCGCGTGAACGTGAGGACTCGCGCTCGATGTACGACATTCACGTCGAAGGCACACGCTTGCTTTGCGACGCAGCCAAAGCAGCGGGTGTGAAGACGATCGTGCTCGCTTCGACGAGCGGCACGGTTGCCGTGACGAAAGACGGCGACATGGCTCCGGACGAAACCTACACACAACCACTGGAAATCATCGCGCGCTGGCCTTACTACGCCAGCAAAGCCTACCAGGAGATGGCGGCGCTCGAACGTTTCAGCGGCAAGGGTCTGCGTCTTGTGATCATGAATCCGAGTCTGCTGCTTGGCCCCGGCGACGACCGGCTGAGTTCCACCAAGTTGATTCTCGACTTCATGGCCAGAAAGATTAGTGCTGTTCCGACCGGCGGAGTCAGTTTCGTCGACGCGCGAGATGCCGCGCGAACTTTTCGCGTCGCAATGAAAAAAGGCCGGCATGGCGAACGTTATCTTCTCGGTGCGGCAAACTGGACGTTCTCAAAGTTTTTCGGTCGGCTCGAGCGACTTACCAAAGTGTCGGCGCCGAAGTTAGCGCT